>DASYNR010000346.1:0-12878 GCA_036008485.1 Candidatus Acidiferrales bacterium
CGTGACTTCCCGCAGCCGCCCGTTGCTCACGTCATACACAAATCCGCGCACCACAATCGAATCTGGAATCCACGGATGCGACCGCAGTTTCTGTAGTTGGTGCCGCACATTTTCATCAATATTTTGGAATGCGTAAAAAAAAGCCGGGCTCACCGCCGCCGTTCCCGCACGGTTCTGAATTTGCGTGCGCAAATCCTGCTCGCTGGTCAGCATCAATCCGCAATCCGTATGATTGATCACCATAATTTCTTCGGTGCCGAGCAGGTAGTGCGAAATGATCAGCGAACGCAGCGCATCATCCGTCACGATCCCACCCGCATTCCGGATAATATGCGCATCGCCGGTTTTCAATCCCAGCGTTTGCGTCGAAAGCCGTGTATCCATGCAAGTCAAAACGGCCAGCTTGCGTTCAGGACGCGGCGTCAGCTTGCGCAATTCGTGCGTGCGCGAATAAATTTCATTTGCTGCGAGAACTTCGTCAATTACGCTCATGGATGCACAGTGTATCCCAACTGGCCGCTCGTCCGCAGTCCCATGCTTACGTTTGCCAGTTATAAGCATCATTTAGATTTCTTCGGTCGAGCGCTTATATAGTGTGAACGAACCCGTTTCTCCCGCCACAAAATATGTTACGCTCCTTTTGTCGCGCATTTATTTCAGGCGCGCGGCGTTCGTCACCTCGGACATCCTCTCGCGCGTGGGGGCTTCATGAAGAAGTTTGTGCTCATCTTCGCGGCTGCGTCGGCCGTTTTTGTTTTTAACAATGTTGACGCTTCGCAATCCGATAAAGCTCCTGAAATTGCTCGGTGGGAACAGCAAGCGCGAAACGTCACCATCATTCGCGACGACTGGGGCATCGCCCACGTGTACGGAAAATCCGACGCCGACGCAGTTTTCGGAATGGAATACGCCCAGGCGGAAGACGATTTCAATCGCGTCGAAACAAATTACATCAACGCGATGGGCCGGCTCGCCGAAGCCGAAGGCGAATCGAAAATTTATCAGGATCTGCGCATGAAACTCTTCATCGATCCCGACGACATGAAGAAGCAATACGCCGCGAGTCCAGCGTGGCTCCAAAAATTGATGAACGCATTCGCCGATGGCCTGAATTTTTATCTCTACAAACATCCCGACGTGAAGCCGCGCGTAATCACGCGATTCGAGCCCTGGATGGCGCTCACTTTCACCGAAGGCAGCATCGGCGGCGACATCGAAAAATTTAGCGTGAACCAGTTGCAAGCGTTCTACGGAAAAGCCGCCGCGAGCGTGAACCCTTCCGCCGACAACACAAAAAACCTTCCGACGGTTGCGGACGTATGGGAAGAAAACGAAAGCGAGCCGGAGCCAACCGGATCAAACGGCGTGGCCATTGCTCCAACCAACACAACAGATCATCACGCGTTGCTGCTGATTAATCCGCATACTTCATTCTATTTCCGTTCCGAACTTCAAATGGTCAGCGACGAAGGTCTGAACGCCTACGGCGCCGCCACATGGGGGCAGTTTTTCATCTATCAAGGATTCAACGATCGCGCCGGGTGGATGCACACCTCCAGCGGCGTTGACGCCGTGGATGAGTATCTGGAAAAAGTGGAAAAGAAGGGCGATCACTACGTTTACAAATATGGAAATGAAGAGCGTTCTGTAACGGAATCAGTCATCACCGTGCGGTACAAAACCGAAAAGGGCATGACCGAAAAGAAATTCACTGTTTATCGCACGCATCATGGGCCCATCGTTCGCGAAGAAAATGGCAACTGGGTTGCCGCGCGCATTATGCAGGAACCAATCAAGGCGCTGACGCAATCGTATATCCGCACGAAGGCTCACGACTACAAATCGTTCCGTCAAACGATGGAACTCCAAGCCGACTCATCCAACAATACAATTTTCGCCGACGCCGATGGCGACATCGCTTACTTCCACGGCAATTTTATTCCGCGCCGCGATAATAGTTTCGATTTCACAAAGCCCGTCGACGGCAGCAATCCCGCCACCGAATGGCATGGACTTCTATCCATCGACGAAACGCCGCACTTGCTCAATCCGAAAAGCGGATGGATTTATAATTCCAATAACGCGCCGTGGTCCGCCTCCGGCCCCAGCAGCCCGAAGAAAGAAGACTATCCAAAGTATGTCGAGCAGGGAGTCGAAAGCGCTCGCGGCGAACATGCCGTCCGTGTACTGCAAAATAAAACAGATTTTTCGCCCAGCGCCTTGATTGGAGCCGCATACGATAGCTACCTCACTTGGTTTGAGAAGCCGCTGCCCGCGCTCATCAATGCTTGGGATGCGGCAGCCGCGGATAATCCGCTGAAAGCAAAGCTTGCTGATCAAATCGCCATGCTTCGCACGTGGGACCATCGTTGGGCGATCACTTCAGTGCCAACTTCGCTCGCCGTTTTCTGGGGAGAAGATATTTCGCGACGAGTCCGCGCCGATGCCCGCGCAGCCGGAATGCGTGTGGAAGAATATCTCGGAACTAAAGCATCGCCGGACCAAATGTTGCAGTCGCTTTCCGCCGCATCCGATAAACTCGCCGCCGATTTCGGAAGTTGGAAAACTCCGTGGGGTGATATCAATCGTTTCCAGCGCATCAACGACGACATCAATCCAAATTTCACTGACGCCGGCCCAAGCATTCCCGTTGGATTCACTTCGTCCACATGGGGATCGCTCGCCTCATTCGGCGCGCGCGCCTATCCCGGCACGAAAAAGTGGTATGGCAGCAGCGGAAATAGTTTTGTAGCGGTGGTTGAGTTCGGAAAAACGGTCCATGCTCGCGCAGTCACGGCAGGCGGCGAAAGCGGCAATCCGGCGTCATCGCATTTCGATGACGAAGCCAAGCGCTACAGCACCGGCGATCTGCGTGACGTTTATTACTACCGCGCGGAGCTCAAAGGACATACCGAGCGCGAATATCATCCGGGAAATTGATCGAAATTAGTTCTGGGTTTTTCCGGTCCGCTAAATCCCGCCGCCGTCGTTCTGAATCATGTCCCGCGCGATTTTGTCTTTGTCCTCAAGCGGTTTTTCCAGTTTGAATTCCGGCGCGCCCTGTTCCGGCGTCATCATCAACAATTTCCCATGCACCTTCAGCCCGGCACTTTCATCCACGCGAATGTAATATTCCTGTCCGGCTTTTGCGTCCAGTGTAACCACAGAAGATTTATCATCCGAGCGAATCGTGTGCGTACCCGGGCTTAACTTAATTGTCATCCGGCTGTCGTTGGCCATGCGTGCAATTTGTTTGTCGTCGACGAAAATCGAAGGCCTGAACGTCGCGGCCATCACACCCTTCTGCCTGTACACGTGAAGCAGCACGACTGTGCCGGCAGGGCTCGTCGCCGCAACCGGTTTTCCATTAACAGGCGCATTCACCATCGCCAGAATCACATTGTCGGGAACTTTCTCGGCCTTCAATCCCTGCAACGCCTGCGGAGACGTGTCAAAACTGCACGGCCCCGCTTTGATTTTCGCGATAATCACATCCGCCGAAAGTCCCGACCGGTGCATGTCGGCGATATCCTTATTCGTAAGCGCCGTCTGTGCCGCGTTTGCAGCGCGCGAACTCGCCAGCGGCAACGCAATTGCAGCAAGACTAACCATCAACGCAAAAACAAGAAATCGCCGAGACAATCTCATCCTATCCTCCGAACACTCCAAATTGTTTTTCTGACCTGCCGAAGCTGGCGCATCATACCACTACGCTGTTCCGCGCCTGCCAGCCTTTTTTCCAACCGTTAAGCCCCGTCTCTTCTTGGCACGTTTCTTCTCCGCCTCGGCCATCCTCCAAGCCCCGCGCAAAAGGTCCGTCATCGCAGCCATTTCAATTTTCGGCAGCCGCACCAAAATCCACTTGTAGTTCAAGTAGTGATCGGAAACGAAATAAATATCCGGCGCGGTCGCAATCATTTCATCGCGAGCGGCAAACCCCATTCGCACTACCAGTGTTTCGCCGTCTTCCTTCAATCGAGCAAAAAGCGCTCCGCGCACCTTAAATCTCGGCGTTCCATACGACCTCACCTCTTCGACGCCGTCGAGACTCAGCACGAATTTGCGCACAGCTTCAAACTTCACGGCCATTTTCAGCGCCCGCCATTTCTAAGCGCGCATGATACCACCGCCCGCATCATGCGAAGATCGCCACGCCAAAACAATTAGCGTCGAATTAGACTTTCGTCTTGTACCCGCGTTTCACCGATGATACTTTGCCGTCGGAATTCTGGAGGATTCCCCAATGTCAAAATTCTCGAAACTCACTGCCGCGATTTGCACATTTGCCGCGGTAATCATTATCGGTTCGGCCGCCACTAGTTTCGCGCGTCCCGCCGCACAAGCCGCCACTGGCGCATCTGCAACAAAAGCCACAGTAGAAGTCGACGACGCCAGCGGAAAAATTCCTCTTAAGCGCGAAGAACAAATCGCGTTCATGTTTGTTGACGCCATCAAACACGTCGAAGCCGAATGCGGTCGCAACGGTGGCCCATGCACCGTCGCGCAAATGGTGGCCGGACCAAAGGCGGCCGCTGGCGCCATGACGCCCAGCAAATTAAAGTATGATCCGTCCACCGATCCGAACTACACCTATAAGCTGACCATCAATGGCTCAAACTGGGAACTGTGGGCGATTCCTAAGAAGGCTGGACTCGGCGGATTTTACGTCGCACCGGGCATGATGCAAGACACGTATTACAACGCGAAAGGCGCCGCATCCGATAAGGATCGCAAGCTGACTGGATCTTCCGTCAACGGTGACATCTTTTTTGTGGGCTAGCGCTGCAACCGCCGAATCACCAACGCCAACTCAACGCGACGCCAGAAAAACAGAATACACGACGGCCGAATCGGTATAATCCGGCCTGACCAATATGGCCAACTTTTGGGCAAACTTGTGGAGAGCGTTTCGCCGCGTGTGGCCTGCGTGTGTCACTCAAGCGCAGGCCGTCGCGTTCAACATGTTCCTCGCGTTTTTCCCGATGCTCCTTCTCGTAATGGGCCTCGTCAGCCGCTGGGATTTTCTCCGCGACGGCGCCGACGAAATGTTCAATAGCACTAAGCTGCTCATGCCGCCGGGAATGTACGCGGTCCTCAGCGATTTTCTCGCGCGTCACGCCGAGCATCCGCTCAGTTGGGCCTCGGTCGGATTGGTCGGAACCCTTCTGGCCGGAATGCAAATGATGCGCCTGATGCTTGTCGGATTTCACATGGCGCAAAAAATCGAACATCCCAAAGCGCCGGAGCAACTTCTTCGTGGCCTAATTCTCCTGATCGTAACTCTCGTTCCTACCGTCCTTGCCATCGCTATCGCTGTCTTCGGCAAATCCGTGCGCATCATTATTACCGAAGAATATGGCTCGCCCGTCTGGATGCGTGTTCTCCTCGCCATCGCGCTCACCTGTATCGCACTCGGTCTGGCAATGGCCGTGCTCGCACTCGTATACCGCGTCGGCACCCGCGGGGTTCGCAAATGGAGCGACGTAATTCCGGGCGCTATCGTCGCTACTCCGCTCTGGTGGATCGCCAGTTGGACGTTCGGAATTTACATGCGCCACGTTCCCTACAATTTAATTTATGGCGGTTTGGCCACCGCCATCGGCGTCATGATCTGGATGAATTTCACCGTCATCATTATTTTCCTCGGCGCCGCCTACAACGCCGAACGCGTCCCCACACCTCCACAAATTCCATCCACCGCCGATTAGATTGATCTCATGTCTTTCTCTAATCTTTTCTCTGTGTCCTCTGCGTTAAGATCTCCTGTCTTTCGGTCCCCGCACGCCGCGCAAAGCACATCCTCATAACTCGGCGCAACTTTGCCCCCGAACAGGGGTTAAAATAGAGGGAAGTCACGGATCCCCCGCCGATCCAAGCATGATGCAAGTGGAGGCACGGATGTCGAATCAGAATCATTCCACTAAAAAATTTCGATCCACGCGAAAATTTCCTTTCGAGGCATCTATTGCCGCCGGACTCGCAGCCGCAATACTTCTTGCCTCTCCGCTATTTGCTGGCAGAAATTTCGCGCGAATCGCCGAAGCTCAAAAGCAAAAGAAATCCAGCGCTGCCGCAGCCGCGCCATCCGGCCCGCTTCAAGGTCTTCCCATTACCGACCTAAACGAATCCGAAGCCATCCTTCACGCGTTAAACCGTCTCACCTACGGCCCGCGCCCCGGCGATCTGGAAGCCGTCCGTCAAATGGGTCTCGCAAAATGGATTGACCAGCAACTGAATCCCGATTCGATAAATGATTCCGCAATGCAGGCGCGTCTGCAAAAATATCCGACGCTCCAAATGAATTCCGCTAAACTCTACAGCGAATTTCCTCAGCCTCAGCAGGCTGCGAAAAAAGAAGGCGTCAGCCTGGCCGACTATCAGAAAGAGCAGCAGGCCCAGCAGCGGCAAGTGAACCAGCAAATGATGGCGATGGAAAACGCTGAACAAAAAGACGGCCTCGCCGATGGTTCCCAGGAAGACGGCGGCATGGACGCCGGTGGAAAAGCAAAACTCACCAAGCAGGGCTACAACGGCGGCGATCCCAATCGCAGCCCGCTCGAATTTTATCAACAGCTAAAAACTCCACAGCGCATCGTTGCCGAACTCAGCATGGCGAAAGTTGATCGCGCCGTTTACAGCGAACGCCAGCTCTACGAAGAAATGGCCGCGTTCTGGTTCAATCATTTCAATATTTTTGCCGGCAAGGGAAGAGATCGCTGGATGCTCACCGCCTACGAGCGTGACACTATTCGTCCGCACGCGATGGGAAAATTTGAAGATCTCGTTATCGCTACGGCGAAAAGTCCAGCCATGATGTTTTATCTCGATAATTGGCTGAACACCGATCCCGAAGCCGAGCAACGCATCGCGCAACAGCGTCGAGGCCGCGGTGGTTTCGGTGGCTTCGGCGGAATGCAGCAGCGTCCCGGTCAGCCGCCGCAACAAAAACGCGAATTTGGAATCAACGAAAATTACGGCCGCGAGCTGATGGAACTTCACACTCTCGGAGTTGACGCAGGCTACACGCAACAGGACGTCGTCGAAGTTGCGAAGTGTTTCACCGGCTGGACAATTCGTCAGCCGCAACAGAACGGAGATTTTTTCTACAATCCTGTGCTCCACGTTGACGGCCCGAAGCACGTACTCGGCCACACCATTGACGCCGGCGGCATGGATGACGGCATGCAAGTCATTCATTTGCTCACGCACGACCCGCACACCGCGCATCATATTTCGCTGCAAATCGCGCAGCACTTCGTCAGCGATAATCCTCCGGCCTCGCTCGTCGATCGCATGGCGCAAACTTTCACTAAAAGCGATGGCGACATCAAAGCTGTTTTGCACACAATGTTTTATTCGCCGGAGTTTTGGTCGCGTGATGCCTACGCCGTAAAAATTAAATCGCCATTCGAGTTGGTCGTTTCTGCCGCACGCGCCGTCGGCGCAAATGTGGATCTCCCGTTGCCGATGATGCTCTGGTCCGCGCGAATCGGCGAGCCGCTCTATCAATGCCAGCCGCCCACTGGATATAAGGATACCGCCGACACCTGGGTCAACACCGGCGCGCTCCTCAACCGTCTGAATTATTCGCTCACGCTGGCAGGGAATCATCTTCGCGGCGCGCACGTCGACATAGCCGCCCTAATCGGCGCGGACGACGTGAATGATCCGAATAGCGCTCTCGATCGCGCCATAAAAGTGTTGCTCAACGGAGACATTTCCGCGCAAACACGCTCCACTCTCGAAAAGCAAATTTATGATCCACAAGTGATCGAAGCGAAATTGGACGATCCAATTAAAAAAGTAAATGTCGGCACAGTAGCGGGACTCGTGCTAGGCGCGCCGGAATTTCAACGTCGTTAACCGAATTTATTTAGAGAAATTGCATCAAGTTCGGAAGGAGCAACACCATGGCAATCAATCGTCGAGTCTTCATCAAGAATAGCGGCATCGCAATGCTGGGCCTCAGCACTCTTCCATCATTTCTTCAACGCGCCGTAGCAGCCACTGCCATGCCCAATAAAAAGAAGCTCGTCGTGCTGTTCCAACGCGGCGCGGCTGACGGCCTCAATATCGTCGTTCCATTCGCCGAACCGAATTATTACAAGATTCGCCCGTCCATCGCGATTCCCGCGCCAACCACAGGCGGCGCTCTCGCCGCAATTGATCTCGACGGTTTCTTCGGCGTGCATCCATCTCTCTCTCCGCTCGCAAAACTTTTTCACAGCGGCGACCTGGCCATCATTCACGCCGCCGGATCGCCCGACACAACGCGCTCCCATTTTGACGCGCAGGATTATATGGAATCCGGCACGCCCGGCGTAAAAGCCACCGACGACGGTTGGCTCAATCGCACCATGCAAACCATGCCCGAGCAAAATGCCACTCCATTTCGCGCCGTTGCTCTCGGACCGAATCTTCCGCGCATGTTGCACGGCTCCGCTCCTGCCGTCGCTCTGCCCGATGTAAAACAGTTTCAAGTCCTATCAGGCGCTAGTTCGCAAATGGTGCAAGGTGGATTTGAAGCGATGTACGCGCAAACTGTTGACACTGCTCTGCGCGGCACCGGCACCGAAACATTTGAAGCCATCGATATGCTGAAGAAAGCGAATCCCGCTCAATTCCAACCGGAAAATGGCGCCGATTACCCAAAGAACAAGTACGGCCAAAGCATCCAGCAAGTCGCGCAACTTTTGAAAGCAAATATCGGACTCGAAGTCGCATTCCTCGATACAGGCGGCTGGGATAATCACGTCAATGAAGGCGGCGTGCAGGGCCAGCTCGCAAATCTGCTGAAAGATCTCGGCCAGGGTCTCGACGCTTTCTACAAAGATATGGGCGATCGCATGGAAGACGTCGTTGTCGTGACCATGTCCGAATTCGGGCGCACCGCCCACGAAAATGGAAATCGCGGCACCGATCACGGTCACGCAAATTGCATGTTCGTGATGGGCGGTGCCGTAAAGGGTGGAAAAGTGTACGGCAAATGGCCCGGCCTCGGTCCGCAACAATTGAACGAGGGCCGCGATCTCGCGCTAACCACCGACTTCCGGTCAGTTCTCGGCGAAATTATTCAAGGCCATCTGGGCGCGAAAGATTTGAAAACAGTTTTCCCAGGTTTCGCGAACGATCCAAACAAGTTTCCGCATTTGCTGAAAACATAGTAATCGTTTACACGCTTCCGAAATTTACTTAACTCCGAAAGGGCGGCCAGAAGCCGCCCTTTTTATTTTTGCCCGCAGTGACGAATTCGTCTCCTCAACGTCTTAAATAAATATCGCCGCTCGACACGGGGAGGCCCATTTTGAAACTTATCGCCACTTTTTCCGACGCGCTCCAGGATCTCCGCTTCGGCCTACGCCAACTCGCCAAAGCTCCGGTCTTCGCCGCCGTAGCCATTCTCACGCTCGCACTCGGCATCGGCGCGAACACCGCAATCTTCAGCGTCACTAACGCGATTTTACTTCGCCTGCTGCCGGTACGCAGTCCCGAGCGGCTCGTCTACCTTCATACCAGCGATTTTCCCGGCAGTCAGGACGGCTACGGCGATACCTCCCTCACCGAACCAATTTTTGAGACTCTTCGCGCCCGCAAAGAAATTTTCACGGATTTAATGGCCTACGCCCCACTCGGCTTCAACAAAGTTCCGGTGCGCTACGCCAACGATCCGGGCGAAGCGTGGGTGGATCAAGTCAGCGGAAATTTTTTCACCGGACTCGGCGTCACGCCGTGGGCCGGACGCGTACTCAATTCTGATGACGAAGCCACGCACGCGCCAATCGCCGTCGTCAGCTATGACTTCTGGCGGTCTCGCCTCGGCGGAAGTTATTCCGTAATAGGTCAGCCAATTTTCGTGCGTGGGATGCCGCTAACAATCGTCGGAATCGCGGAAAAGGAATTCAACGGCGTCGAGCACAATTTCAATAACGACATTTGGATTCCTCTGCAAACGAATCCAAATTTGAAAGCGTGGGAAACTCCGCCCACCTCCGGTCACAATTTGTACGGCTCGCCCGACTGGTGGTTTCTCCTCGAAATTGGCCGCCTCGCTCCCGGCATCAGCGAACAGAAAGCAGTTGCCGAACTGAATCCTGAATTTCAGCGCGCGGCTTTGGCCGGCGCCGCTCCCGACCCGAATCGCCAGCCGCTGCAACTCTCGCTCACCCCGGCGCGCGGCATCGAAGGCCTGCGCGACGACTATCAGCAGCCTCTCTCCGTGCTCATGGGAATGGTTGGACTCGTCCTCGTAATCGCTTGTGGGAATATTGCCATGCTTCTCGTCGCGCGCAACGCCGCCCGCCAGCGCGAGTTCAGTCTCCGCATGGCGCTCGGTGGCAGTCGCGTCCGTTTGTTCCGTCAATTGCTGACGGAAAGCTTGCTCCTCGTTTTTGCTGGAGCCGCTCTCGGCTGGCTCTTCGCAATCTGGGCGACGCACGCCCTCGCAGCATGGACCAATCTCGAAATGGATATCGCGCCCGACTGGCGCGTGCTTCTATTCATGCTCGGCGTCGCTCTCGTCGTAGGACTTTTCTTCGGGCTCGTGCCGCTTCGCACCGTCGTAAAAACCCCCGTCGCATCCGTTCTGCGATCTTCATCCTCAAACGTCAGCCAGGATCGTTCCAAAATTCGGAGCGGTCAGGTCGTTGTTGTCCTTCAAATCGCTATTTGTCTGGCACTTCTCGTCGGAACAGGTCTGCTGGTAAGAACTCTGCGCAATCTCGAAAATATTCCATTGGGTCTTAAGGCCGAAGGGTTGTACGTATTCGGCATCGACCCACAGGAAGTAGTTCACTCGGACGCCGAGGCAATTCATTTCTACACTTCGCTTTTGGAACGAGTCCGGTCTTTGCCTGGCGTCGAGTCAGTCACACTCGTGCGCAATAGAATCGGCGGCGGCGTAAGTTCCAACACCGCTGTGTTCGTCGACGGGCTCAGTCCTTTGGGCGACAAATTCGCGCCCATGCGTTGGAATTCAGGTGGCCCACAATTTTTTGAAACGCTCGGAATCCCAATTTTAATGGGGCGCGACTTCAACGACCGCGATTCCACCGACGCGCCAAAGGTAGTCGCAATTAACAAGACTTTTGCCGATAAATATCTTCCGCATCAGAATCCGCTCGGCCATCACGTGGCATTTTCAAAGTCCCCAACGGCCGCACAGTTCCAAGTCATCGCAGTGGTGGCGAATAGCAAGTATACCGACATCGAAGAGAAGGATCGTCCCATGGCCTACGCGCCGTACACGCAGCGCACGGGAATCGGCCAGATGAATGTGGATATCCGCACGGCAGGAAATCCGGAATCTTTTCTTCCCGCGCTAAGAGAAGCCATGCGCTCGCTGGCCCCGGAGCTGCCGATGCTCGATCCGAAAACTCAAAAAGCGCAATTTGATTCCACCATCGCGCTTCAACGTGTCGTCGCCCGCCTCGCCATGTTCTTCGGTTTGTTGGCAGTCGTTCTCGTGGCCACCGGTCTCTACGGCACTCTGGCCTATCGTGTCAATCGACGCACTTCCGAAATTGGCGTGCGCATGGCCGTCGGCGCGCAACGCGCACAAATCCTCTGGATGATTCTCCGCGAGAGTCTAGCGCTGTGCCTCGCGGGAATTGCCATCGGATTGCCTCTCGCCTATGCGTCGATGCGCCTGCTCCGCACAATGCTCTACGGACTCGGCCCTAATGACGCACTCAGTTTCATTGCCGCGCTAATCGGCATCACCGTTGTAGCGTTGGCCGCCAGTTTGATTCCCGCGCGCCGCGCCGCATCCGTCGACCCACTCACAGCTTTGCGTAACGAGTAGCCGTACAGTCACGAATTTCGTAGCGCTGGCTTGTCCTGAGCTGCGAAGGGCATCCTGCCGGCTCTTTTTCTGCTTTTCTCAACCCAAAATCTCTCCGCGTTAGTTATTGCTTTCTTCCCCCCGATTGCATATGTTTTGCAGGTTCAAATTAGAATCTCATTTGCATAAACACCCAAAAAGCAATTCCGCCGGCAAGACGCCGACCGAGGCCCCATGAAAATCCTGACCACAAATTCAGTAAGCAAAATTAAATTTCCGAGCATACTGAAATTCGCCGCCGCCGCTCTTGCAACTCCGCTTCTCGCGCTAATCCTCATGCGCGGTTCCGCGTCCGCCCAATCGCCAACCGCCGCTTCACCGGCAAAATCGCAGAGCGCCGCCACGCCGAAGTCCACCGAGCCCGCTTCGCACGTAGACTTGTCCAAAACTCCCACGCTCTATGTCGTCAACTACGCGCACCTGGACACCGAATGGCGCTGGGAATATCCGCAGACCATCCAGGAATACCTCACCAAAACAATGCGCAACAATTTCGCGCTATTTGAAAAATATCCCCACTACGTTTTCAATTTCACCGGCGCAAATCGCTACATGTTTATGAAGGAATATGACCCGCAGGATTATGCCGAGCTAAAAAAATATGTTGCCGCGGGACGATGGTTCCCAGCAGGCTCTTCCATGGAAGAAAATGACGTGAATTCGCCGTCCGCCGAATCCATCATGCGGCAGGTTCTTTATGGCAACGAATACTTCCGCCACGAATTTGGCAAAGCCAGTTCTGAATATATGTTGCCCGATTGTTTCGGCTTCCCCGCGTCGCTGCCCAGCATTCTCGCGCACGCCGGAATCAAAGGTTTTTCAACGCAGAAACTTTCTTCCGGATGGCAACCTGCTCCGCGCGTCGGCGGCCCAGATTCTCCCGAGCATACTCCCGAAGGAATTCCATTCAATGTTGGAATCTGGGAAGGTCCCGACGGAAAAACAATTCTTGCCGCTCTAAATCCCGGCAGCTACACCAGCACCGTGAATTCCGACTTAACAAAAAATAATCCGCAGCCCGCAGGTACCCGCGGCGAAT
>DASYNR010000347.1:0-6342 GCA_036008485.1 Candidatus Acidiferrales bacterium
TTCCTTGCCTTCCTTCGCCCGCCGCTGCAGGCCGCGCTCCACCGCTTCGGCGACGGCGATGCACTGCGACAACGTGAATGACACGGTCGCGTTGATGCTCACTCCGCGGTAGGTGGCTTCTTCGATCGCCGGAATCCCCGCGCGGGTCACCGGAATCTTTACGATCATGTTCGGCGCGAGCGCGCTGAATTCCACCGCTTGCTTCACGATTGCTTGGCTGTCACGAAATAGGCGCGGGTCGGTCTGAATTGAAAGCCTGCCGTTCTTGCCATGCTGCGCATCGAAGATCGGCTTCAGCAGAGCCGCGGCGCGGATGGAAATTTCGCGCACCAGTTGCCACGCGATCTCATCTTCAGTCGCCGTGGGATGTTCTTTGATCAATTCCTGGATGCGTGCCTTCCAGAAATTCATCTCTTTTTTCAGAACGCCTACCACAATCACCGGATTGCACGTCGCGCCCACCGCGCCATGCTCGATCGAATACGTCAGCTCTTCCATGGAAGCGGAATCGTTCCACAGGCAGGTGGGAGTTGTCTGCGTCATTTTGTGCAGTGGGCTTTTGTAAACAGCTTCAGTGGCGCGCGTCATGTTTCCCGTCCATCAAAGTACGGCGGCGTCCCGCCGGGTCTTTTTTAATTTGCAGCTTCAGCGAATCTCGTTTGTGCGGAGCCTCTCTACGTCACGATGCCGCCCGCACGTCAGCGAGCACTACTTCGATCGGTTTGGCCTGCAAATAAGATTTTTCGGCCGCCACGGCGATGGCCAGCGCTTTCAATCCGTCGTCACCCGTCACGCGCGGCGCGAGATCGTGCAGCATGTTGTGCACAAAATCTCGCACCTCGGCAAGATAAGCATCCGCAAATCTCGTCAGAAAATGATCGGCAAGGCTGCGCTCGCCGCCTCGCGCACTGAGAAAGACAGTCTGCGCCTGTTGCAAGCTCCCGACAAAGACCGAGCCCTTCGATCCGATAATTTCCGTGCGCACGTCGTATCCGTAAACCGCCTGCGCATACGATTCCACGTTGCCAATCGCGCCGCGCCGGTACGTCAGGTTCACGACGCTGGCCACCAGGTCTCCATGCGTCGCCAGTTCTGGGCGGATCGTCGTCGTCGTGTAGGCGTGCACGGCGGTCACTTCGTCCTGCATCATCCAGCGCGCCAAATCAAAATCGTGAATCGTGTTGGTGTAGAAGAGCATTCCGTTGATGCGCGATGCGTATGCCGCGATAGGAGCCCACTCCTTATCGCGCCCCAGCGATTTGAAAATTACCGGAACGCCAATTTCGCCAGCTTCAATTCGCTTCATCGCAGCAGCATAAGCAGGATCGTAGCGCCGCATGAATCCCACCTGCAATCGCCGTCCCGCTTTCGCCACCGCATCAATTGCCGCGCGCGCATCCGCAAGATTCAGCGCTAGCGGCTTCTCGCACAGCACGTCTTTCCCCGCGCGCACGGCCGTCTCCACGGCCTTCGCATGAAACTTGTCCGGCGTGGCGATCAGCACTGCGTCCAGATCCTTGCGCTCCAGCATCGCTTCCAAACTGCTGTACCAATTTTCGATTTCGAGTTCTTCCGCCACCATTTGCGCGCGCTCTGCCGAAGCGTCTGCAATCGCCACCAGCCGCGCCTCCGGGACCAGCCGGCGCAGATTCTCCGCGTGACGTTTTCCCATTTCCCCAACGCCCAGCACTCCCACGCCCAGCTTCCGCATTCACACTTCTCCCTGGGATCTTAGAAACTGTCCCCTGTACATCGGACCCGGAAATGCGGGCTCCGGCCGAAAATCATGCCGGGATTTCCACTTCTAACGCGCGCCCGCCGCGACTCCCAAATCGTTCACAACGCCGCGCAAATATTTCAAACTCGCTGCCACGTTCTGCGCCGGAGGAATCGGCGTGGCGCCGAATGTCACGTCCTGCTCCACTACTGACCATCCCGAATATCCGTTCTTCACGAGCGTGCGGAAAAACGCAGGAAAATCGATGTTGCCCTGTCCAATCACCGTGAAAACTTTGTGCTCGATGGCCTCTTCAAAAGTCCACTTGTTGCGCCGCGCTTCTTCCAGCACCTTCGTATTGCAATCCTTGATGTGCACAAACCGCAGCTTGCTCTTATACTTCTCCGCCTCTTTCACCGAGTCGCCATAGCCATAAACGCAATGCCCCGTGTCCAGACACAGCCCGACATTCGTGTGCGACGTTGCGTCGTAAAATCGCTCGCACTCTTCCGGCGTCTCCACGTAAGTGGCCACATGCGGATGAAATACCAGATCCAAACCGAACTCGTTCGCCACTTTCTCAGCGTCCGCCACGATTTTCCCGATGTGCTTCCACTGCTCCGCGCTCAATGTAGGGCAGTCTTTGTCGTAAGCACGCCCCGAAAACGCATTGCGCTCCGGCGACTGGTCATCCGCAATCACCAGGAACGGCGCCTTCAATGTCGCCAGCAAGGTTCCGACTTTGCGGATTCTTTCCATTACCGCCTGACTTGCTGCGGGATCGGTCATTTTCACCGGCACGAACGAAGCGAGCAGCTTCAGCTTGCGTTTTTCCAGCTGCGGCTGAAGAATTTTTGGATCGGTGGGAAAAAATCCGTACGGACCCAGCTCCGAACCCGTGTAACCGGCTTCCACCATTTCATCCAGCATCTTTTCGTAAGATTGCTTCCACGATGGCCCCGGATAATCCAGAACTCCCCAGCTATCAGGTGCGGAAGCAAATAGAAATCGTTCGCTGATTGCGCTCATGCTTTCCTCTTTCTCGAAAGTTTGAATTTCCTAGAAAAATCTTGTGCGGCCGTCAAGTCGCGGCCAGGACGAACGTGAAAACTTTCGTAAATCGCGGTCGGATGGGTGATTCGTGACAGTTCATTTGTACTGAATAGGAAAAGTGAAGTGCTTTGTTTTCTGTTAGTTGCAAAATTCGCACCTGCGGAAAACCGGTCATTTGTATTGAATAGAAATCCGTGCGTTGGGGGCGTTTTAGCCGGGGGACGTGCAGCCCAGAGGGCCGGGGTGACGGCGCTGGATCGGCGGTTGGTGGTGTGCGAAATTTTCACAGATTCATCATCCTCTTACAGCGCGCGAAATGCAAAACGTTGTGTGTGTACCGGAAGCTCCCGCTGTGCGCTCGCCACCGAACGCTATCGCCACGGCTCCAGCACGACTTTCATTGACTCCGCTTCCACCGATTTTTTCATCGCCACATCCACATCCCGCAACCCGTAGCGATGGGTGACAAATTCTTGCAGCGGATAATTCTTCATGTAGCGCGCCATCTGCCGCATGCCCGGGCCGTAAGCCGCAGGCTCTTCGCCGCCCACGCCCAGGATCCGGGCATTTTTCGCGCAAATGTGCCGGTGGGGACTAATCGCCACCTCGCCCAGATCCGAAAAATTCCCAGCCTCCACCAGCAGTCCCCCGACGCGCAACAGTTCCAGCGCGTCCGGCACCGCTTCCGGCACGCCGGCACATTCAATCACCATGTCCGCGCCGCGCCCGTGCGTCAAATCCTTCACCATCCGCAGGCGCTCTTCCTTCGACATGGTTCCGACATTCACCGCGAAGTCCGCGCCCAGCCGCTTTGCAAAATTCAAACGGAACTCCGATTTATCCACCGCGACAATCGTCCCCGCGCCTAGCATGCGCGCCTTCATCAAAAAACACATCCCCAAAGGACCTGCGCCGAGCACCACTACCGTATCGTCGAAGCGAAATGACTCGTTCGGAAACGCGGACATTTGTTTCGCGCGGTCCAGCCCCACCGAAACCGCGAAAATTTCCGTCAGCACCGCTACTTCAGACGGCAAATCGTCCGGCACTTTCACCAGAAAACTTCCCGGCAGGACATACATGTACTGCGACCATCCGCCAAAGAGATGTGGCGGATTTTTCGCGCTCAGGTTGTTGCCATAATCCGTCATCTTCTCGCAGCAGTAGTAAGGAAAATCGTGCCGGCAGTAGTAGCATTCGCCGCACGCCACATTCGCGCCGACGACCACGCGATCTCCCTCACGGAGCGCCACGCCCTCGAAGTCCGTGTACTTCCCATCGCCGCCAATCGCCGCAATCGTCCCGACGTTCTCGTGCCCCTGAATAATCGGAAATTCCAGCTGGCGGCCGCCGTACTGCGCGGTGTAACCCTGAAAAGTATGTTTGTCCGTTCCGCAAATTCCGGACATTTCCATGCGAATCAGCACACAACCGGCAGCAGGTTCCGGCAGGGGATATTCGCGTATCTCGTACTTCCCGGGTTTTACCAACGTCGCTGCCAGAACGCCTGGGGCCGGCATAAATGTGTACTCTTTGTGGTCCCCGCATTCCCGCGCGGACGCTCGTCTACTTCCGAAGAAGACCGGACGGATTCGATCCGTCCGGCCTACACAGAGTGCCGTCTTTCGATCTGCGTCTTCGTCAGTTCCGTCTAGAAATTTAGCTTCAAAGAAAGCTGCCCGACGCGTGCCGGCAGAGTTCCAGGAACCTGGCCGAACGATGCGCTTCCCAAGAGCCCGCTTGGTGTTAAGAACTGCGTGTGATTGAAGATATTAAAGAACTCAGCCCGGAACTGCAGATCGAAGCGCTCCGTGATCTTGGTGTCCTTAAGCAACGCAAAATCCCACTGGTTAATCCCCGGCCCGTGGAAAAACCGCCGTCTCGCATCGCCCTCTGTGCCCAAAGCTGAGGAGGCAAACGACGTGATTGCGAAGTATTGGCCGCCCGTATTTCGCGGGTTCTCCTTCACAACCGGCGCAACCTGATCGGGCGTGTCCACCGGCAGAGTAATCGGTCCGCCGAAGGAAGTGCCCAGCAACGATTGGTCGTCTGTTTCGACCATCGTGACAGGCAGTCCGGTGGCAAATTTCGTAATACCGCTGACAGCCCATCCGTGTGTCAGCTGTGTCGGGCCGCCCAACTTATCAAAAGGCAGTGTGTAGTTGTAGCTCGCCACGAAATTGTTCGTGCTATCAAAAGCGGAAAGCCCGCGGCTCAGCCGGTGGTTAATCGGATTGATCTGCTCGCCATACCCTGAGGAATCGTCGAACGATTTGCTGAGGGTATAGCCAATCAGGGTCTGCAGACGTCCCGTCGTGTGTTTGTAGCTAACTTGCAGGGAATTGTAGGAGGAAGATCCCGCGGTGATGAAATACGAATCGTTGCCGAATGGAACGATCGGCGTACCACCTGGGAGCGTTGTACCTGGGAAATTCAGTCGCGTGCCAGCCTGAAATCCACCGCCCGGGAGAGCGTAAACCAGATTTTCGTTCCCGGGGCCGCATGTGGTATTCGTCGTTCCCACCGCAATCGCGCCCTCGGCCGCTAGTTGGAGGCACAGCGCCGGACTTCCCGGATTCGCGGATTCTGAAACAAGCAGCCGGTGCGCTTGCGTGCCCACATAACTCACGGTCAGCAAATCCGCCCGTGAAATCTGATGTTCGATGGAGAGTTCATATTCTTCCGCATACGGCAGGCGGTTGTTGTTGTTAAAAGCCGGTGAGCTGCCGATCGTGCCGAAGGCGTTAAAGAATTCGGTTAAGTTGTCGTATGGGGGCCCGCTCGCAGGATGGCTCGCAGAAAAATGCAGCGGCGGTTGAGTTACGGGAAAAAAGTTTGTAATAGACGAGCCCGCCGATCGGTTCGTGAACGGAGCGGCAAACGTCGGCTGGCTCTGGCCCGTAAAGTTTCCGAAGGGAGCGTCTCCGATTTCATTGAAGTCCGTTGCGCCTTCGAACGTGCTGTAGAAAATGCCCCACCCGGCGCGGAGACTGGTGGTCCCGGATTTGCCCAGAATCTTGCCCAGCAAACCATCATAGTCGCCGAAGGAATACGCCAATCCCAATCGAGGCGCGAAATTGTTCCAACGGGTGGGCGCCAGCGTGCTCGGAACACCTGGATCCCCGGGAAACACCCACCCTAACGGTGAACCGGGGAAAACAACAGATTGTTCCCCGGGAATCAAAGTTTGAATTTGGTTGTACTTTTCCTTCCACGGCGCGCTGACGTCGTAGCGTAGTCCATAGTTGAACGTCAGATTCGATTTCACCCGCCAGCTATCCTGGCCATAAAAGCCAAGATAAAAATTGCGGCCGTATGAAGGATAGGACTGACCCTGCACGTATTGACTCGGCGCGCCCAACAGAAAGTCCACAAAGTCGCTCCCAGTTTCGCTGGGCTGGCCGTTGAAATTGCTTCCGAAGAAGAAGTTCCCGTTTGAAACGTTATCAATCAGGTCTTCTTCCAATTGGTCGTAGTGATACTGTCCACCAAACTTCAGTGTGTGGGTACCCACAATCCTGCTGTAGTTGTCCACGATCTGATAAATGTTGTCGATCAAGCCGTTCGGACGG
>DASYNR010000348.1:0-1957 GCA_036008485.1 Candidatus Acidiferrales bacterium
GACCACGCGCTTGGCGCCATCACGATTGCGAGTTTTCGCGATGACGCTTTCACTCAGCAGGACCTGGATCTGCTCGCGCACGTTGGCACCCAGGTGGCCGTCGCTGTGGAAAATGCGCTGGCGTTTGAAGAAATCGCACAACTAAAAAACAAACTGGCCGAAGAAAAACTGTATCTGGAAGATGAAATCCGCAGCGAACAGAATTTCGAGGAAATTATTGGAGAGAGCACCGCACTAAAAAATATTTTGAAGCAAGTGGAGACCGTGGCGCCGACTGATTCGACGGTTTTGATTCAAGGTGAAACCGGAACGGGCAAGGAGTTGATCGCGCGCGCGATTCACAATCTGAGTTCGCGGCGCGAGCGCACGTTTGTAAAAATAAATTGCGCGGCCATTCCAACTGGGCTTCTGGAATCAGAACTATTCGGACATGAGCGAGGGGCGTTCACCGGCGCGATTGCGCAAAAAATCGGCAGATTCGAGCTGGCGGATCGCGGCACACTTTTTCTCGACGAGGTTGGAGATATTTCGCTCGAGCTGCAGCCTAAACTCTTGCGTGTTTTGCAGGAACAGGAATTTGAGCGGCTGGGAGGAACCCGCACCACGAAAATAAATGTCCGGCTGGTGGCCGCTACGAATCGCGATTTGGTGCAAATGGTTGCGGATCGCGAATTTCGTAGCGATCTTTTCTACCGGCTGAATGTTTTTCCTGTGCAGGTGCCGCCGCTGCGCCAGCGCCGTGAGGATATTCCTGTGCTGGTGCGTTACTTCGCGCAAAAATATGCGCGTCAGATGAAGCGCACGGTGGATTCAGTTTCCGCGGAGACGATGACGGCTCTCACGAATTATCATTGGCCGGGAAATATTCGCGAGTTGGAAAATTTAATTGAGCGCGCAGTAATTCTTTCGCGTGGGCCAGTTCTCGAAGTGCCGCTGGCCGAGCTTCGCGAACCCACCGAGCAATTAGCGGATTCTGTGCAAACGATGGAAGCCAACGAACGCGATCACATTCTTCGCACGCTGAAAGAAGCCCGCTGGATTCTGGCTGGGCCCAATGGCGCGGCCGCCCGCCTCGGAATGAAACGAACGACGCTTCAGTCCCGGATGCAAAAGCTGGGCATCCAGCGGCCGAGCGCGTAGCCCAGCGACGGTGGCCGTCAGTGCCGATATGTCGGCACATGACGAAATATCGGCACTGACTTAGCCCGCCCGACAGCAACATCCATCTAATCCGCATTAAACAACTGATAACAAAAGACTTAAAACAAGTCGCCTGCGGCATGGCTGGAATGTCGCGTGCTCCCATACCGCCGGGAAAGCGTGGAACAATGCTAAAGATTACCGTCCAGCGGGACGAAACAAAATCAACATTATTATTAGAGGGAAAGCTCGCGGGCGCCTGGGTGGCCGAGGTCGAGAATTCGTGGGCGGCAGAACGCGCGAAGGCTAAAGAAGTTTTGGTCGACTTGAATGAAGTGACCTTCGTGGACGCGGAAGGCAAGGCGCTGCTAACCAAGCTGCACGAGGCCGGTGCGGCGCTGATTTGCAAGGGATGTCTGACGCGCGCGATTGTCGCGCAGGCGTGCGGAGAATCTTCCGAAGCTGATGCTCGAAAGAAAATGAATACCCAACACAAAATCATAAAGGCAATTTTGGTCGGATTTTTTGCGATTGCGATTCAAAATTCCGGCACGGCGCAGGCGCAAGAAAATCCCGCAATCCAACTGACGCTGCACGATGCCGTTGCGCTGGCGCTCAAACAAAATCCTCAAGTGCAAATCGGCGTGCTGCAATCCGCTCAAGCGAAGCAGGATCAAAATATCGCTCGCGCGGATTTATTGCCGCAGGCGCAGTTTAGTGTCAGCGACGCAGTTGAGCGCGCAAATCTTGAGACGGCATTCGGCAGCAGATTTCCCGGCTTCGCCGAACACCTCGGCCCATTTCAAATTTTCAACGT
>DASYNR010000349.1:0-5790 GCA_036008485.1 Candidatus Acidiferrales bacterium
GCAAATAAATATTTCGGAGAAAACAATCGCACCGTCGGCACATTGATTCCGGATAAAACTCCGCCGGCCGCCGCGCCGAAAGGCGGAGGCCAACAGTGACCAACTTCCGCGAGAAATTTTCTGCTGCGACTGTGAAAAGGATGCCGAAGACAATGCAAATTTTGCGAACGATGATTCCCGCGCTGGCCTCCGCGTTATTTCTCGTAATGCTGGCGCTGCCTGTGGCCGCGCAAACAACTTCGTCAGGCGGCACGATGAAACTTCCTCCGTTCCGAAAAGTTAAATTGCCCAACGGCCTTACTTTGCTGCTGATGGAAAAACACAATGTGCCACTGGTGAGTTTTCACATGCTTGTGAAAACCGGTTCGACCGCCGATCCTGTCGGCGCAGAAGGCACTGCATCCGCTACAGCAGCTCTGCTGCGTCACGGAACGCAATCGCGCTCGGGCGAGCAGTACGCCGCTGATCTGGATTTTATCGGCGGCAATTTCAACGCGAACGCCTCAATCGAATACACAACGATTTCCGCCGAATTTATGAAGAAGGATATCTCGAAGGGACTGGAGTTATTTTCCGACCCGGTCATCCATCCCACATTTCCGGCGGCGGAAGTTACGAAATTTATCGCGCAACGCAAGAGCGGTATTTTGAGCGCAAAGGATCAGGCGCAAGGTGTGCTGGCCACATATTTCAACGGATATCTTTTTGGCACGAATCCATACGCGCGCCCCACGGGCGGCGACGAGCAATCGCTCACGCACATTTCGCGCGACACCGTTACTACGTTTTATCAAACGTATTACAAGCCGGGAAACGCCGTGCTCGCAGTGGTCGGCGATTTCGATTCCGCGGAAATGGAAAAAATGCTGGCCTTGCAATTCGCCGGATGGACGGGCGGAAATGTGCCGGCCATTCGCGCGCTGGATCCCACGCCGGCCTCGGGCAAGCGATTGCTTCTGGTTGATAAACCGGACTCAACCCAAACATATTTCCGAATCGGCAACGACGGAATTTCGCGCACGAACCCCGATCGAGTTTACGTGGGCGTGGTGAACACAATTTTCGGCGGCAGTTTCACTTCGATGGTTAATTCCGCGCTGCGCATAAAATCCGGTTTGACGTACGGAGCAAATTCGGCTTTCGATCAGCGCAAAGCGCCGGGATCATTTTATATTTCGACGTACACAAAAAATCCGACGACCGAGCAGGCGATGGACATGGCGCTGGACGTTCTGAAGCAATTGCACGAGAAGGGAATCAGTGCTGAACAGCTTGCTTCCGCCAAGAGTCTTTTGAAAGGCCAGTATCCGCTGCGGCTGGAAACTTCGGATCAACTTGCGGCTCAGCTTGCCGATCTGGATTTCTACGGCCTCGATGCTCACGACATCGATGACTACCTTCCAAAGGTTGAGGCAATGTCGATGGCCGACGCCCAGCGCATCATCAAAACATATTTCCCGCTCGATAATTTGGTGTTCGTCGTGATTGGAAAAGCCAGCGAGATTGGTCCGGCCATGAAGAAATACGCGCCGCAATTGGACACGCGTTCAATTTCCGATCCGGGTTTCTGGCAGCCAAACGGATCACGCTAGCGCATTTTACTTCCGTGCAAATACACGCAACGTGGATTTACTTCGCGGCGCGACCGTAAACTGTTTGCCGTCGAACGCGTACTGGATTTCGTAAGTTTTTACGGACGGCGAGTTTTTTCCCGGCGCGAGTTTCACCTGCGCTTCGGCGCAGGTTACATCACCATGCGTTGCTATGATCGCCATTCCACTCAACTGGCCCGGCTCTTTGCTAATAAATTTTACGTCCTTGATCTGTGATTCCGGAACGACGGTGGTGGAATCGCCGACGCAAGTGGCCGTGGCGTCCGACGTGGTAAAAATTAAAGTGTCCGTGTCCTTTCCTGCCGCGTCGAATTGGGCCATGAAAACGGACGAGTCGTTCAGTCCTTGTCCCGACCATCCTCCACGGCAAACCAAAAATTCACGGCCATCCGCAAAAGGAAATTTGTGACACTGGTCAATCAGCAATCCGTTGTCGTATCTCAAGAGTTGAGGCTTGCCGGACTTGATAGAAAATAAAAAGCTGCCGCCGAAATTACTGGCATGTGAATCGCAATTGAAGCCGCCGACGAGAAGTTCATCATCATGTGCCGAAGTGAAGTGGCCGGAAAGCGAATTGCGCAGTTCCCATTCGCCCATATTTTGGCCGAAGAAATCGGTTCCCTCCGGACAGCTCTTGCATCCGGATGAGTTCCCGTTTTTCGATTGGATGATATCGCCGGGCTTGCAGAGTAACGCAACGGCGGCTTCAACATCGGCCTGATTCGCGGCGGGTGGAGCGGCCGTGGGAACCTTCGCGGCGCGGCTCTGGCTGCGGCACACGGACGAAGCCGTAAGCGAAAAGCATGCCAGTAGAAAACAGAAGAGGATTCTCGCGCGGTAGGTCATGTGCCAAGTTTATCGCACACGCAAATCATCCGCGCAAGCTTCGCCCATCTCCGTTTCGACGCGTCCTGTATAGTGTAGAAGGAGCATTTACATCCCATGCCGGAACTTCCTGAAGTCGAAACTGTTGTGCGCGGATTGCGCGAGCCCCTCGTGGGTCGCCGCATTGTGAGCGTGCGTTTTGGCAAAACTGACTTCATTGACGATCCAATCGCGCTGGGCGAGCGTTTGCCCGGAAGTAAAATCGCGCGCGTAGAGCGATTCGGAAAATTCATTACGCTTGCCCTGCAGCCATTGGAATCCGCACAAAGTGAATATTATTTTTTTATTCATCTCGGAATGACTGGCCAGTTGATGTCCCGCAGTCCATACGAGCCAGTGGCCGCGCATACGCACGCGTTTGTCGAATTGGATGATGGCCGCGAATTGCGCTACACGGACATTCGCCGTTTCGGCCGGATGCTACTTGTTGCAGAATCGGAAAAGGAAAAATTTCACGGGCAGCTCGGCCGCGATCCGCTGGAAATAAGCGAGAAGGAATTCATCGCGGAATTTTCCAGCAGGCATTCGCAAGTGAAGGCCCTTCTATTGAATCAAAGTGTCCTGCGCGGAATGGGAAATATTTATACAGATGAAGCATTATGGCGCGCGAAAGTTCATCCCGCGCGATTAGGGTCGAATCTGCAAAAGCCGCAACTGAAAGCCATTTACAAGGGGATGCGGCATGTTCTGACGACTGCGATTCGCATGCGCGGTTCCAGCATTTCTGATTACCTGGACGCCGAAGGTTTGCCCGGCGCCTATCAAGCTCACCATCGCGTCTATGGACGCGATGGAAAACCTTGCCCACGATGTAAGACTGCGATTCGGCGAACTATTGTAGCCGGACGCGGGACACATTTCTGTCCTCAATGCCAGCCAGCTCCGCGCAAGAAATCACGTTCACGCAAAAAATAAGTTTCAAAACAAAATTCTAATTAACTAGTGGAAATATTTCGTAGGGGCAGGGAATTAATCAGCAGCGGTTCCGCGAGCGCGCTCGACGTTCGGCCGCAATCGCGGCGCAGCAGCGGCGAAAATTAATTCGCCCCACACTCGGCGGTCGCGCCGGTCAAGCCACAGCACTCGGTCCCGCAGCTTTTGGAACGGAGCTTCTTCCAGAAGTTCGCCGAACAATTCGTGAATGCGTTCCTGAAATTCCAAATTTTCAGAGCGGAATCCGTCCGGTGGAATTCCGTCAGCCATCGGAGGCACGGCAACGAGCAGCGAATACGTGTCCATCCACCAGGAAAGCCACGTTTCCAGTTGCTGCTGGCGCCCAAATTTGTTGACGAGATATCCGTAATTATCCAGCACGGAGCGATCACAAATAATGTGCGGCGCGCGCGCGGAGGCTTCCAGCTCGGCGGCAATTTGCGCGTGCAAAATCCAAAGCTGGCCTTCGAGCGTCGTGCCCTCGTTCACCGGGAATGGCGAACGGCGCGCAACTTCTGTCACCAGTTCAACGTTGTAGTCTGCTTTTTTCAGCAGGGAACAAGTTTCGTAGGCAAGGGTAGTTTTTCCAACTCCGTGGGTGCCAACGAGCGCCAGTTTCAATGGACGAGTCCTCACTAAATGCACGCCGAAGTTTTAACACACAATTTATGAAGTGGAAATAGGTAGAATACATTTCCAGAAAGCGAGATGCAGAAATGCGAGCCGTGATTCAAAGAGTGAGACGCGCGCGAGTGACCGTGGAGGGCCGTGTAACCGGCGAAATCGGCGCGGGACTTGTCGTGCTGCTCGGCGTTGGGCGCGAAGATAAGGCGGAAGCCGCCGCGTATCTTGCCGAAAAAAGCGCGAACCTGCGCATTTTCAATGACGCCGAAGGGAAAATGAATCGCTCGCTCATTGATATCGGCGGCGTGGCGCTCGTTGTTTCCCAATTTACTTTGTACGGCGACGCGCGAGGCCAGCGCAGGCCCGGTTTCACGCGCGCCGCTCCGCCCGAAGAAGCCAATCGGCTTTACGAAGAGTTTGTGCGCGTGTTGCGCGGACTAAATGTGTCCGTCGAGACCGGAGTTTTCCAAACGCACATGGAAGTGGAATTGACAAACGATGGACCGGTGACGATCCTTCTGGATTCTGAAAAGTTATTCTGAGCGGCAAGATGAATTCGCCAACAATTCCAAACGTACTGGAAATTCGTCCAGCGCGCAAAGAAGACGCCGCTGCGCTTGCGCGATTGGCGGATGAACTCGGACATCCAACCACGCCGGAAGAAGTTGCGGCGCGGTTCAGCGACGCATTACAGCAGAATAATTATGCGCTGTTCGTCGCAGAATTGCCGTCCGGCGAACTTGCCGGATTTATGGAGCTGGTAGTCGAGCGTTTGATCGACGCCGAAGCGCGCGTGGAAGTAGCGGGGCTCGTCGTGAGTAAACCGTTCCGCGGAAATGGAATCGGCCGCACGCTGATGGCGCACGCCGAGGAATGGGCCGCCAGGCGCGGCTGCCGCATCGTGCATCTGCGGTCCAATGTAAAACGCGCGGGCGCGCACGCATTCTACGAGCGCTTGGGCTATGAACACTTCAAGACGCAGAAAGCTTACCGCAAACATCTGAAATGAACAGAAACAGTTAACTCGCCATGCACACTCACCGTTGGAAAAACATATCGTTTAACGATATAATCTTCTCAAGATGGCTTCACAGCCAACAGAGAGTAATTACCGTTCTCTTGCGGAGTTCCGCTACCAGATTCGCCTGTTCCTGGCCGATAGCGACGAAACTGCGCGGTCCGCGGGCCTGGAGCCCGAGCAATTTCAACTTTTGCTCGCCGTTCGCGGCATGCCGCGAGGAAGCAGCGCGACGATTCAGCGACTTGCATCACGTCTTCTGGTTCGGCACAACACGGCTGTCGAACGCGTTGACCGCCTCGCCCGAATGGGACTCCTGCGGCGCACGCATAGCAGAACGGATCACAGGGTAGTTTTTGTGGATCTCTCCGCGCGCGGAAAGCGCATCGTCGAAAAACTTGCTCGCAAACGAGTGCAGGAATTGCGCCGTAACGGACACGAACTGATTGCTGCGCTCACCAAAGTGATTTCATCGCGCCGAAAAAGCTCTGGTAGAAAAAAACGAAGCAAGTAGGGGTTCGAGGAGAAATTGTGCGGGACGAATCAAAATCCGTCAGCGCAGCTTCAGTGCGAAGCGGAGACGCCGCTGGTTTCCGGCTGGAATTTATTTCTTTGCTGGCCGCCGGAATTGGTTTGCTTGCCGGAGTCATTGCTTACGTTCTTTATAATTTAATTGGCCTGATTACGAACATCGCTTTCTATCACCAGTTTTCAACT
>DASYNR010000350.1:0-5651 GCA_036008485.1 Candidatus Acidiferrales bacterium
TCGCCGCCGTGGATATTCCCGGGGGCGTCGGCCTAAAATTTCTTCACTGGGCGCCCGGACACGTCCCGCTTAAATCACTTCCAGCCAGCATATTCGGAATTTTCTTCTTCACCGCGTGGCCCGAGGAATTTGTATTTCGCGGACTGTTGCAGAACATGCTCTCGCGCACAATCAAAAATGAAAACGCCGGCCTCGTCACCGCCTCAATAATTTTTGGCCTGTCTCACATCGCCAACGGATATTTCCCCAATTGGCGTTACGCCCTTCTCGCCACTTTTGCCGGCCTGTGCTACGGATTCACCTGGCGCAAGACTGGAAATATTTTCGCGTCCGCGCTAGTCCACACAACTGTCGACGTAATCTGGCACATGCTGTTCGTCTAAAATTTTCTCTCGGATTTTCTCAATCTTTCTCTGCGTCTCTGCGTTGAATGCTCTTTTTCTTCTACCGCACCACTCCGCTCATCGGGCTCGACGCCGCCGCATAAAGTTTCTTCGGCATCCGTCCCGCCAAAAATGCTTTCCGACCCGCTTCAACTCCTGCGCGCATTGCCTCAGCCATCATCACCGCGTCCGACGCTTCAGCAATCGCCGTGTTCATCAAAACTCCATCCGCGCCCAATTCCATCGCCACCGCGGCATCCGACGCCGTTCCGACGCCCGCATCCAATATCAGCGGCACGCTGGTAATCCGTTCGCGCAAAATTCGCAAATTCGCCGCGTTCTGAATTCCCAGTCCCGATCCAATCGGCGCGCCCAGCGGCATCACCGCCGCGGCTCCTGCATCAACTAATTTCAGCGCCACAATTAAATCGTCGCTCGTGTACGGCAGCACCGTGAATCCTTCCTTCACCAGCACCTGAGTTGCGCGAATCAATTCCGCCGTATCGGGAAAAAGTGTCTGCTGGTCGCCGATCACTTCCAACTTCACCCAATCCGAAAGTCCGACTTCCCTTCCCAACCGCGCCGCGCGAATCGCTTCATCCGCTGAATAGCAACCTGCCGTATTGGGCAAAAGAAAATACTTCGCGCGATCCAAATAATCCAAAAGCGATTCCTTCGTCCGATCCGTCAAATTAATTCGACGCACCGCAACCGTCACCATGTCCGCGCCGGAAGCTTCAATCGCGCGCGCCATTTCCGGAAAGCTTCGGTATTTTCCCGTGCCCACAATCAGCCGCGAACGAAACGCCCGCCCCGAAATAACTAATTCATCGCTCATAACTTTCTCCCGGAGAAATTCTAATTCTTCGACGAAGCCTGCGCGCTCGGCCGCGGCTCTTCCACGTCCGCATAAAGACGCTCAATTTCATTGGCATAGATCAGTTCAATCACGCGGCGCTTTAATTTCATCGTGTAGGTCAGCTCGCCCTTTTCAAAACTAAAATCCTGATCCAGCAGCGCGAATCGTTTGATCGTCTCGTATTGCGCCAAATGCGAATTAATCCGCTCCACTTCCGCACCAATCAATTTGTGGATCCAGGGATCCGTCGCTACTTCCGCTTGCGAAACAATGTGAACACCATTTTCAGCAGCAAGCGCAGTCACGCGCGCGAAATTCGGCACAATCAGCGCCACCACAAATTTCCGCCGATCGCCCACCACGATCGCACTCAAAATACACGGGCTCGCCTTCAGCGCATTCTCGATCGGCTGCGGCGCCACGAATTTTCCGCCCGCAGTCTTAATCAATTCCTTCTTGCGGTCGGTGATCAGCAAATATCCATCGGCATCCAAATTTCCAATGTCGCCGGTAGAAAGCCACCCATCCGCGGAAATCGTCGCCGCCGTTTCGTCGGGACGCAAATAATATCCCTTCATCACATGCGGCCCGCGCGTAAGAATTTCTCCGTCCGCAGCGATTTTCACTTCCACATTCCGAATCGGCAATCCGACCGTGCCAACTTTATTCGCGTGCATAGTGTTCACGGCAATCACCGGCGAAGTTTCCGTCAAACCATATCCCTGCAGCAGATGGACATCCACCGCCCAGAAAAATTCCGCTAGTTCTTTCGTGATTGGCGCGCCTCCGGAAATAAATTCTCGCACGCGCCCGCCCAATCCCGCGCGAATTTTGGAGTAGACAACTTTGTCCGCCAGCCACCATCGCAATTTCAATCCAATTCCCGCCGGCTTGCCATATGCTTTCCAATTTACGGACTCCGCCGCCACGCGCAGCGACCAATCGAAAAGTTTGCGTTTCAGGCCGCGCGTCTGCCGGCCCTTCTCAATTATATTTGCGTAAAGTTTCTCGAACACTCGCGGCACCGCGCCGGCCAGCGTCGGCTTCACTTCTAGCAAAGCCTGCGGAAGTTTTTCCATCGCGTCCACATAGGCCACGCTCACGCCACAAAACATAAATGTGTAAGCCAGCGTGCGCTCGTAAATATGCGCCAGAGGAAGAAATTCCAGCTCCACGTCGTCCGGGCCGTAATCCTCCGGGCGCATCGAGTCCGTCGAATTCGACGAAACATTCTCGTGCGTCAACATCACGCCCTTCGGCTCGCCCGTCGTCCCCGACGTATAAATAATTGTGGCCAGCATATCCAGCGACACATCTCCAACTCGCATCCGATACGCCGCAACATCCGCATCACCGGCGGTAGAAATTAAAGTTTCATACCTCAGCGCGTCAGACCCGTAATCCGTCTCCGCGTCGGCCACGATAATATGTTGCACCGTGCGCAATTGATCGCGGCACGCCATCAACTTTTCCGCCTGCTCCCCGCCGGCCACAAAAACCACGGTGGCGCCGGAATGATTCAATATGAAAACCATTCGCTCGGTGGCTTCGCGAAAATAGATCGGCACATCCACCGCGCCCAATCCCAAAATTGCAAAGTCCGCGATGTGCCATTCCGGTCGGTTCGCCGCGAAAAGTCCCACGCGATCTCCGGCCTTCACGCCCAATTCCGAAAGCGCACGCGAAAGTCCACCAATGCGCCGCAGCATTTCGCGCGCGGCAATCGGCTGCCATCCGTTTGCACCACGAAATATCTGCATGCGCGGGTGATTGAACCGCTCAATCGTGTTCAGCAGCCGTCGTGGAATCGTTTCGTAGCCCATCTTTTCCCTGGAATCAGAATGTCGAACAACAAAACTCTACATGACCACACAAACCCGCGCAACGCGCACCTCGCTCTACCCCCACAAACCCGACTCGCGTTAAGATGTCTTTGCGAAAAAACTATGCCTCCCACCGACACCACGCATCCCGCAATTCGCGCGCCACGCGGCTCGCAACTCTCCTGCAAAGGCTGGCAACAGGAAGCCGCGCTGCGCATGTTGATGAACAATCTCGATCCCGATGTTGCCGAGCGCCCTGACGACCTCGTCGTCTACGGCGGCACCGGAAAAGCAGCGCGCAATTGGGAATGTTTCAACGCCATCGTCGCTTCCCTTCGCTCTTTGGAAAATGACGAAACACTTCTCGTGCAATCCGGTAAACCCGTTGGAATTTTTCGCACGCACGAATATGCGCCGCGCATCCTTATCGCGAATTCAAATCTCGTCGGCCACTGGAATAATTGGGAACGCTTCAACGAACTCGATCGCGCTGGCCTGATGATGTACGGCCAAATGACCGCGGGCAGTTGGATTTACATTGGCACGCAAGGAATTTTGCAGGGCACGTATGAAACTTTCGCAGCCGCCGCGCGAAAACATTTTGGCGGAACACTCGCGGGCAAACTCGTCGTCAGTGGCGGCATGGGCGGCATGGGCGGAGCCCAGCCTCTCGCCGCAACATTAAATGGTGGCGCATATCTTGGCATTGACGTCGATCCCGAGCGCATCAAGCGCCGCCTTCGCACCGGATATTGCGATGTGATGGTCAACGATCTCGACGAAGCTCTGCGCATTTTGAAAAATGCGGTTCGCAAAGCTGAACCCGCCTCCGTCGGCCTCGTTGGAAATTGTGCCGAAATAATTCCGGAACTCGCGCGCCGCGGAGTGGTCCCCGATCTGCTCACCGACCAAACTTCCGCGCACGATCCCATTGGCGGATACATTCCCAGCGGCCTCACCATCGATCAAGCCGACGAGCTTCGCAAGAAAAATCCCGATGAATATAAGGATCGCGCACTCGATTCCATCGCCGCTCACGTTCGCGGCATGCTCGACCTGCAAAAACTCGGCGCGATCACTTTCGACTACGGCAATAACATCCGCACTTTCGCCTTCGAGCGCGGCGTCGCAAACGCTTACGATTTCCCCGGCTTTGTGCCCGCCTACATTCGTCCGCTTTTTTGCGAAGGACGAGGCCCATTCCGCTGGGCCGCCCTTTCTGGCGAACCTTCCGACATTCATCGCACCGATCAGCTTGTCTTGGAAATGTTTCCGCACGACGAAACTCTCACTCGCTGGATCAAGCTCGCGCAAAAGCGCGTGAAGTTCCAGGGTTTGCCGGCGCGCATTTGCTGGCTCGGCTATGGCGAACGCGATAAATTCGGCCTCGCCATAAACGATCTCGTCGCGCGCGGCGAACTGAAAGCGCCCATCGTAATCGGCCGCGATCATCTCGACTGTGGCTCCGTCGCATCTCCCTATCGCGAAACGGAAAAAATGCTCGACGGAAGTGACGCCGTCGCAGACTGGGCGCTCCTCAACGCGCTGCTCAACACCGCCAGCGGCGCTTCCTGGGTCAGCATTCACAATGGAGGCGGCGTCGGCATCGGCTATTCGCAGCACGCCGGACAAGTCACCGTTGCCGACGGTACCAAAGAAATGGCCGCGCGCATCGAACGAGTGCTAACAAATGATCCCGGCATCGGAGTAGCCCGCCACGCCGACGCCGGTTATCCTGAAGCAATTAATTTCGCGAAGAAGCATGACGTGAAAATTCCAATGGCGTAGAGATTTGCAAACTTCGGAATAATAATTAACTAATAGGAGACCACCATGATCGCCATAATCGGAGCCACAGGAAATACCGGCAAAGCCACCGCCGAAGCACTTCTCGCCGCGGGTGAAAAAGTTCGCGTCATCGGACGCACCGCCGAAAAACTTCAGCCCTTCGTCGCAAAGGGCGCCGAGCCTTTCGTCGGCAACGTGATCGACGCCGACGCCATGACCAACGCTCTTCGCGGCGCTACCGCCGCCTACATCATGATTCCGCCCGACGTGAAACAAAAAGATCTGCGCGCGTATGACACCGTCGTAATCGAATCGCTCTACACCGCCATCGATAATTCCGGCCTTCGCCACGCCGTCGTCCTCAGCAGCATCGGCGGCGAACTCGCCGAAGGCGCTGGCCCGATCTCCGGCCTGCACGAAATGGAGGAATCTTTCAAGCGTATGGGCGACGTGAATTTTCTTTTCCTCCGCCCCGGCTCTTTCATGGAAAATCAACTCGCCACAGTCGGCGTCTACAAAAGCATGGGAATTTTCGCCGGCCTAATCAAAGATAACGTCAAACAGCCCATGATCGCCACGCGAGACATCGGCCAACGCGCCGCCGCGGAACTTCGCGCGAAAAATTTCTCTGGCCATCAAGTAAAAGAGCTTCACGGCCAACGGCAACTGACCATGACCGAATGCGCCGCAATTTTTGGCGCCGCGATCGGCAAGCCCGGCCTCGGTTACATGCACGCCCCCGCCATGATGGCCAAGCCCGCCATGATGCAGTCCGGAATGTCCGAGAACTTCGTCGAC
>DASYNR010000351.1:0-16523 GCA_036008485.1 Candidatus Acidiferrales bacterium
GTTGTAATTTCCATCCACACGAGACCTTTGTGACCGAGAATCAAGCGACCTTCGCTCGGTTCGGTCACAACACACGCCTCGGCTTTGTGATGTGCAACGAAATGTTGCGCGCCGATGCTGGCATATTCTTCATCGGCAACGAGCGCGGCAATAATTGTCCCTTTGAGATTTTCATTTGCGAGTTTGGCCATCGCGCACAAGATCGCTGCGGCTCCGCCTTTCATATCGTAACTGCCGCGGCCGTAGACTCTATTTCCTTCTACGCGCGGATCGAATGGCGGGATCCTCATTCCGGTTGTGCTTACGGTATCGATGTGCGCGCACATTATTAATGTGGGCGCGGCGCCGCTACCGATGCGCGCGATTGCGTTCGAGCGTCCGGGCGCAGCTTCTTCCAGCCAACTTTCAATTCCGCGCGCGCTGAACCAATCACGAATTGCGCCCGCAATTTTCGTTTCGCCTGCGCCTTCAGCCGGCGCGAGATCGGGATTTACGGATGGAGTGGCGATTAGAAGTTGCAGTGTTTCTAAAACGGATGCGCGGTCGAGTGGGTCTGGTGGCGTCATAAAGAATAGTTTTCGGTCAGTGGCTAGCAACAAAGCCTCGCCGCTAAATCCGTGGAGAGGATAGCGCAATTCCTGTATCCTGCGGAATAGTTACAGCATCAGATGCGCGATTGATTTCTTTGTGGGCAGTCGAACGAATTTGAAGTCTGGAGTAAAATAAAGTCATGGAAAAAGCGACATTTGCAGAGGGATGTTTTTGGGGCGTGGAAGCGAACTTCCAAAGTGTTCCGGGAGTGATCTCGGCAGTCTCCGGCTACACCGGCGGGAAAACTGAAAATCCGAGCTACGAGGATGTTTGCTCGGGACGCACCGGACATGCGGAGGCGGTGGAAGTGGAATTCGATCCGGCGAAGGTGAGCTACGAAGACCTGCTGAAAGTTTTCTGGACGAGTCACGATCCAACGACGCCGAACCGGCAAGGCCCGGACGTCGGAACGCAATACCGCAGCGCGATTTTCTTTCATGGCGCGACGCAGGAAGCGGCAGCGCGCGCGTCAAAAGAAGCGCTGGAGAAATCCGGCAAGCTGAAGCGGCCGATCGTCACTGAAATAGTTGCGGCCGGGCCGTTTTATCGCGCAGAGGAATATCATCAGAAGTATTTTGCGAAGCACGGGCTGCACGGTTGTGGAATTTGACGTGGCGCTGTAGATCGCGTCTGATGGAAGCGTTAGGCTAACTATCGTGTGATGCGGGTTGCCACGGAGCCGCCCGCTGTAGTACGTTTTCTTGCGTATGGAACCGCTGGTCATTCAATTCAGTCATTCGTGGCAAACCACCAATCGTGCGTAATTTCGCATTCAGATTCGGCTTTCCTCCAGCCCCGCGACGCGGTTTCGGAATGCGACGATATTGCCTCTTCTCTCTTCTAGTCTGCCTACTGTTCCTTGGAGTTTTTGGCGGAAGCGCCTCAGCCCGTCCTGTCGTGCAGAATCCATCAGAAACAAAGCTGTCGCACGGCGTACCTTTTGCGATTGCAGACTTCGATGGCGATCTTCTTCCGGATTTAATTAGCATTCAAACGGGAGCCAATGGTTCCGCTGGCACCAACTATTGGATCCAACTTCGGCTTTCCGCGGCAGGCAAGCAATCGATTCAACTCGTCGCGCCCATGGGCGGCCTTTCGATCGAGGCGCGTGACGTCAACGGCGATAATACGATCGATTTGATTCTTGCCACCGCGTGGTCTAGAAAGCCGATTGCGATATTTCTGAACGACGGCCGTGGCAATTTTTCGCGCGTTGAGCCAGCAGATTTTCCTGAGGCATTCAGCGAATCCACGGCAAGTTGGGCGTCAAGTTTAGCCACCATGTCGGATGCAGTTGGCCTGCCGACGCAGCCACGAGACATCAGTTGCCCGGAAGCGCGCGTTGCGCCGTATCTGTGTCTGCAATCGAGTTCGTTTTCCACTGCAATCGCTGGATTTATTTTCGATTCATTCCTCATTTCCCACGCAGGGCGTGCGCCACCTGCCGACCTTTGTTACCTGTAAGAACACCGACTTTCAGTCGCTAAATGTGCGCTGCGCCTACTCCGCTTTCGGAGAAGTGCGGCGTGCCCCGACAATAAATCTGCTAACTCGATTTCAATTTTGCAGTTGTTCGTGAGGTCATTCGATGAAATACACGAAATTCGGAATGCTAATTCCAGTTTTAACCGCGGCGTTTATTTTCGCCGGCTGCGGGAAGGGAAATAGTGATGCGGCCGCAGAGGCGCCTCCGCGAGTACAAGTCGAGCACGAGCAGGATGGAAGTATCGTTCAGGTGGATCATCCCGAACAGTTTGCTTTGGCGACAGCGCAGACGCGCACGGCCAGATCGTCGCTCGTTGTGACCGGGCTTGTGGCTCCGGACGTCTCGCGAAACGTACCTGTTGTCTCGCTGGCGTCCGGACGCGTCGTCTCAATCAATGCAAGGCTTGGCGATATCGTTAAAAAAGGGCAAGTGCTGTTGACGGTTCGCAGCACAGACGTTTCCGGCGGATATTCCGATTACCGAAAAGCCGTCGCCGACGAAACGCTGGCGCGCAAGCAGCTGGAGCGTTCAACTGGTTTGTACGAGCACGGCGCAATTTCACTGAACGACCTTCAAGTTGCACAGGATGCGGAAGACAAAGCCAAAGTTGACGTGGAGACCACGGCGGAACATCTCCGCTTGCTTGGCACCGATCCCGATAAGCCCAACGCGGTGGTGGAAATTGTCGCGCCCGTAACGGGCGTGATTACCGATCAGCAGGTGACGAACGCCGGAGGAGTGCAGGCGCTCGGAACGAGTCCTTTCACAATTTCAGATTTGTCCTCAGTGTGGATTGTCTGCGATGTGTTTGAGAATGATTTGGCAAATGTGCGCTTGGGCGACACGGCCGAGATTCGTTTGAACGCATATCCCGATCAGGTTTATCAGGGGCGAATCAGCAACATCGGCGCGATTCTGGATCCTTCTCTGCACACCGCAAAAGTGCGCATTGAAGTACACAATCCGGGAGTGATGCGCCTAGGCATGTTTGTCTCCGCTACATTTCGCGGACAAAAACAAGAAGTTCACACGGTGATTCCTGCTAGCGCAATTCTGCATTTGCACGATCGCGATTGGGTTTTTGTCGCAGCGGGAGTCAGGAAATTTCACCGTGTGGAAATCACTAGTGGCGACACGCTTCCTGGGGACATGCAAGAAGTTCTGTCAGGTCTAAAGCCGGGCGCGCAGATTGTACAAAATGCGCTGGTGCTTCAGAACACGGTGGGCCAGTAAATGATCCAGAAACTTGTCGATTTCGCGCTCCTAAACCGTTTTTTAATTCTCATCGCCGCGCTCGTATTGTTCGGATGGGGAGCAATCTCATTCCACCAACTTCCTGTTGAGGCCTATCCCGACGTGGCCGACAATTACGTGGAAATCATTACGCAATGGCCGGGAATTTCGGCCGAGCAAATCGAGCAGCAGGTCACAATTCCTCTGGAAATTGTGATGAATGGCGTTCCTCATGTTGTTCACCTACGGTCATTCTCTTTGTTTGGACTTTCCGATTTAAAGCTGATTTTTGACGATGACGAGACGAATGATTGGAACCGGGAAAGAGTACTCGAGAGACTTTCGCAGGTGACCCTACCCACTGGCGTTACGCCGCAGATGGGAACGGACTGGAGTCCAGTTGGGCAAATCTATTTTTATACGCTTCGCAGCACGAATCCGCAGTACGACGTGATGGAATTGAAGTCTCTTGAAGACTGGGTGGTCGAGAAAAATTTCAAAGCGGTTCCCGATATTGTTGACGTTGCCAGTTTTGGCGGGCCGACTCGCGAATATCAGGTTCAAGTTGATCCTAGCAAGTTGATTGCGTATGGACTTAGCCTCGCACAAGTGGAACAGCAGCTTACGAATAATAACGCGAATGCGGGCGGTAGCTTTATCGAAAGCGGATTGCAGCAGGTGAACATCAGTGAGGTGGGACTCTTCAAGAATGTTCAGGATATCGAGAACACCGTCCTGACTACTAAGAGCGGCACGGCGCTGAAAGTGAAAGATATTGCCGTGGTCGCACAAGGACCGAAAATCCGGCTGGGCCAATTTGCCCATGCAATTCATCGCGAAGACGGAAAAATCATCGATAACGACGACGTGATATCTGGCATCGTGCTTCTAAGAAAAGGCGCGAATGCGGACGAGGCGCTCAAGGGAATTCACAACAAAGTTGAGGAGATGAACGATCACATTTTGCCTGCGGGGGTGAAAATAGTTCCCTTCATTGATCGCAGCGATTTGCTGCGCTTCACGACGCGTACAGTGCTCGAAAATCTCACCAAGGGCATGGTTCTCGTCGCAATTGTCCTCTTTTTGTTTCTTGGGAATATCCGCGGCGCAATTATCGTGACGCTTACAATTCCATTTGCGCTGCTGTTTGCGGCGACAGGTTTGAGCGTTAAGGGTATTCCGGCAAACTTGCTCTCCCTAGGTGCGCTGGATTTCGGAATGGTTGTCGATGGCGCAGTGGTAATGGTCGAAAATATCGTCCGTCACATGAGCCAGCGTCAAAACGGAAATAATACGAAGACGGTGATGCAGGCAATTAGCGGCGCTGCGCACGAAGTGCAGCGTCCCGTGTTCTACGCGATTGCGATTATCATTACTGCGTACATGCCGATTTTCACGCTGCAACGCGTGGAAGGAAGATTATTCAAGCCCATGGCGTGGACGGTGGCGTTCGCGCTTCTTGGTGCGCTTGTTTTTTCCATGCTGATCGCGCCGGTGCTTTCCAGTTTCTTTTTCAGCAAAGGCGTGAAGGAATGGCACAACCCGGTAATGGAATTTTTGAAAAGACGATATCGCGTTACGGCGAAATGCGCGATTGAGCATCGGCTAGTAACCGTCGGCGTAGCAGTTCTGAGTCTAGCTTTTGCAGTTTATCTCGCCCTCGGCGGCGTAATCGGTTCCGAGTTTCTGCCGCATTTGGATGAAGGCGCGCTATGGGTGCGCGGCACGCTGGCCTCTAGCACCGGGAAAACAGAGGGCATCCGGCTTTCAAATCAGGCGCGCATTTTATTGTGCTCTTTTCCCGAAGTTCCTCAGTGTACGAGCCAGGTGGGACGTCCGGATGACGGAACGGACACAACGGGCTTCTTCAACACCGAATATTTCGTAGATTTGAAACCGAAGGACCAGTGGCGGCCTGTGTTTCATGAAGATAAGGACGAGTTGATTGCGGCGATGAATCGCGAGCTGCAAAAAATTCCCGGCGTGGACTGGGGATTTTCTCAACCAATCGAAGACAACATGGAAGAGGCGGTCAGCGGCGTGAAGGGCGAACTAGCCACAAAAGTTTATGGCGATGATCTAAAAGTGCTCGAGCAGAAAGCCGATCAAATTGTGAACGTAATGCGCGAGATCAAGGGAATCGAAGATCTGGGAGTTTTTCGCGCGCTCGGCCAACCCAACCTGAATTTCCAGGTGGATCGCGCGAAGGCAGCGCGCTATCAAATCAACGTCGCCGATATTCAGGATGCCATACAGACTGCCGTTGGCGGCACCGCTCTCACGCAGGTGCTGGACGGTGAGGCGCGATACGACGTTGTTCTTCGATATCTTCCGCAGTTCCGCGAAACGAAAGAAGCTCTGCAGAATATTCGATTGCTTTCGCCTTCCGGAGAAAGGGTTTCGCTCGCGCAACTTTGCAAAATCGAAGAACGGGACGGTGGTTCGGAGATTTATCGTGAAGGAAATCAAAGGTATGTGGCGATTAAATATAGTGTGCGCGGCCGGGATCTAGGCAGCGCCGTTGAAGAGGCGATTAAGAAAGTAAGTGCGCAGGTCCAATTGCCGCGTGGATACCATATTGATTGGGAAGGTGAATACGAAAGCGAGAAGCGCGCCGAAGCGCGGCTGGCCGTGATCGTGCCGCTGACCATTCTGGTGATTTTCTTGATTTTGTACGCAATGTTTCGTTCGCCGAAGTGGGCTGCGCTTATTTTGGTCACCGTCGTCATGGGAAGCGTGGGCGGACTCTTGGCGCTGTTGTTCAGCGGAACGCACTTCAGCGTTTCGTCCGGCGTCGGATTTCTCGCGCTGTTCGGCGTGTCCGTTCAGACCGGCGTCATCATGCTTGAATATATTAATCAGCTTCGCGCGCGAGGATATTCGATTGAGGATTCTGCGATTGAGGGAGCGGTCCTACGGTTGCGCCCGATTATGATGACGATGCTGGTGGCGACGCTCGGTTTGCTGCCAGCGGCACTTTCACACGCAATTGGTTCGGATTCGCAGCGGCCATTCGCGATCGTCATCGTCGGAGGATTGATGGTGAATTTGGTGATGAGCGTTTTCATTTTACCGACGCTCTATGTGTGGTTCGCGCGCGAGGGCGACCGGCTGCCCGAGCCTGAAGAATCTTCCGAAGTTTAGACGAATCTTTCGCGGTTACTGCGTGGCGAGATGCCACCGCTTCACTTATCGCGCATTCGCTTATATGATGACGCACTTCGCTAGCGCAGCATCGCCGGCGAAAAGTAACCTAATGCCCGTTTCTATCACCAACTCGAAAGTTATTTATCAGGCGCTAAAGGCTTGCGACGTCCAAATCGTTTCCGCGCTGCCCGAAACTTGGCTCGTTCATTTAATTCGGATGGCGGAAGAAGATCCGGAAATGAAATTGCTGCGGCTCGCGAAGGAAGAAGAAGGCGTGGGGATTTCTGTCGGTGCGCATTTGGCCGGAGTGAAATCCGCTATGCTGATGCAGAATCACGGATTCCTCGCATCGGTGAACGGCATCGTTTCGTTTGCGCAACTTTACAAAATTCCTTTGCTGATGCTCATCAGCCATCGCGGCACGCATGGTGAACGCGATCCGTGGCAGACAGAAGGCGGCCGCGTGACGGAATCCGTTTTGCGCGCTCTGAATATTCCCGTCGAGCGCCTCGATGATCCGGCAACGGTCGGCAGAAAAATTCAGTGGGCGCAGCATCTCGCCGAAAGCAGCCTGCATCCCGTGGCGCTGCTGCTGATGCGTGAATTGATGTGGGAGGAATAATGCAGCGCCTGGAATGTTTGCGTGCAATTTACAAGGAATTGGAATCGTGCGTCGTCGTCACGATCATGGGCGCAGTTGCTGCGGAATTGCAATCCCTCGGCCACCGGCCGAATTTCTTTTATTTGCAGCATGCGATGGGATTGGCTTCGTCCACCGGACTCGGCCTCGCGCTAAGTGTGCCCAACCGAAAAGTTATCGTCATCGATGGCGATGGCTCGTTGCTGATGAATCTCGGCACGCTTTCCACTCTCGCGCGATATCGGCCGCCGAATTTGGTTGAACTAGTATTTGACAATGAAAGTCTGCTCTCCGTTGGCGGATTTCCTACGGCCACATCCACCGGAACCGATCTCGCTGAAATTTCGCGCGCGTCAGGAATTCCACGCAGCAGCACGGTGCGCACGATTGCAGAATTCAGCGCCGCATTTTCCGAAGCAATGCGCGCTACAGAACTGACAACAATCGTAGCGAAGGTCGACGCGGTCGGCCCGACACGTTACGTCACGGATCTAACGCTGCTCGAAAATCGCTTTCAGTTCAGCCGATACGTTCGCGGCCTTCGCAGCGCTCAATAAAATCGCGCGCATCCCAATAGATAAGGTGAATCCATGCCTGAAATTCTTTCTCAACTTATTTCGGAACTCGCTGCGGGCCGCCTCCGCATTGTTGATTTGACGCAGCCGCTTTCCGGGGAGACTCCGCTGCTTCCTTTGCCGGCGCAATGGAACAACACTCCGCCATTTAATTTGAAGGAACTTTCGCGCTACGACGATCGCGGTCCGGCGTGGTATTGGAACGCATTCGAGACCGGCGAGCATACCGGCACTCACTTCGACGCTCCGGTCCATTGGATAAGCGGCAAGGATTTGCCGAACAATACCGTCGATCGCATTCCACCTGCGCAATTCGTTGGGCAAGCATGCGTGGTTGACGTGACAAAGGAAGTCGCCAGCAATCCTGATTTTCTAGTCACCCCGGATTTGCTGCGCGAGTGGGAAAAAACCAACGGCAAAATTCCACCGGCGTCGTGGCTGCTGCTGCGAACGGGATGGTCGAAGCGCACGAACGCGACCGACTACATTAATGTTAAGGAGGACGGCCCGCACACTCCCGGTTGGGCACCCGAAGCATCGGAATTTCTTGCGCGCGAACGCGATGTACTAGGAGTTGGCGTAGAAACAGTGGGCACCGACGCAGGCCAGGCAGCGCGAATGCAGCCACCATTTCCGAATCACTTCATCATGCACGGTAGCGGAAAATTTGGGTTGGCGGGATTATGCAACCTTGATCAATTGCCCGCGACGGGAGCGATCGTGATTGCCGCGCCGCTAAAAATTGTCGGCGGCTCTGGAAGTCCGCTGCGGGTAATTGCGATTACGCCTTAGCCTGCTGAGATGCCAGGCAAAGCGCGGCAGCGCCGGCTATTCCGGAATCTGCAACATAACGTGCAAGAACAATCGGAATATCCGCTCCGCGCTTGATGATGATCCACGCCGGAAGTTTCACGCGAATATAGTCGAACCATTCGCTGGCTAGCTGGCCGATTCCGCCGCCAATCACGATCACGTCCGGCTCCAGCAAATCGATAATGTTGCCGAGCCACACGACCAAATAATCCATCGTCTCGACCAGAATTTCTGTTGACAGAGGATCTCTAGCGCGCCAAAGAATGGCTACTTGCTCGGCCTGAATTTTTTCCAATTTTTCCAGCCCGGCTGTCAGCAGCGGAGCGCCACGCTTTGGATCCGCTTTAACTTTCGCGCGTGCTCGCAATGCAATTGCCGGACCGGACGCCAGCGCTTCGATGCATCCGTGTTTTCCGCATCCGCATTTCGGGCCGTGCCAATCAATTGTTACGTGCCCGCCTTCCGTCGCAGATCCAGTGCGTCCGTTATAGATGTGGCCGTCGATCACTAGTCCAGTGCCGATGCCCGTTCCAAGCGTCGCGTAAAAAACAGTTTTGTATCCGATGCCAGCGCCCCAAATGGATTCGGCGAGCGCTGCCGCGTTCGCGTCATTTTCCACCAGCGCGGGCACGCCGAATTCCGCGCTCACTCGCGCGGCCAGCGGAAAATCACGCCAGCAGGGCAGATTCGGAGGATTAATCACGACGCCCGTGCGCGGATCGAGCGGCCCCGGAGAACAAATTCCCACGCCTCCCAATTTAAATCCGGGACGCGCGGATTGTCCTTGGCGCATCGCGTCACGCATCGCTGTCAGCACCGACGCAAGACCTTCTTCCGCAGTGCCGTTCGCGTTCATCGGCGTGCGCGATTTGCAAATAATTGTTCCGGAAGCGTCCACCAATCCCGCCGCTACTTTTGTGCCACCGATATCCACACCAAGAAACAAAACTTCACTTCCGGTCATTTCGATCTCCGACGACTTGTGAAATTAGTTTTGCGCGCTACTGCACCTGTTGCCCTGCGAACGTCAGCACCACCACCGCGAGAATTAAAACCGCCAATCCGCTCAACTGGATTCGCAGAGGAGTTTGCCCGGTGTTTTTCCATTCGCCGGTGCGGATGCCGTGAACACTCGCGGTAATTACGATCAGCGACATGAACATCGGCCACGCCAGCGTGGTGCCCCACGATCCGAACATATCTTTCGACACCCCGTACATCAGCGTGCTTCCGAACCAGCAAATCGCCATCACAAACCCCAGTACCCAATATCCGCCGGTGGAAGGTAACGAGAATTTGTGTCCCGTTTTATTCTTACGCAATAGATACAAACAGTAAAGTAAATTTGGAATGCCTCCGGCCAGCATCAACGGGAGCCAGGCCACCATCGGCGCCCAAATTGGACTTCCGTGCAGCGCGATACTTGCGTCAACCAGCGGCTTGCCGTTATCCAAACCAATTCCCACAAGCGCCGAGCCAAGTCCGCTGAACAAACAAAATAAAAGGCCCATTCCGATGGATGCTTTGCCCGCTTGTGGGCCCAATCCAAGAGCTTTTTCGCGCCTGCGCCCTGCAACCGCGCAAATTCCAACGCCGATCACTACGAGCGCCAGTCCTGCAAGAACTCCAAGTCCACCCGCGGAAAATATCTTGTCTGGATGATCCCGCACGAGCGGCACAACTCCGCCGACTGCCGCCGCGATTCCCAGAATCACAGAAAACGCCAGCGCGATTCCCACCGCGTCAACCGCCAGCCCGAAGAAGACTTGCGAAATTCCCCATCCCGCGCCGCATGCGGCCACAATCCACACCGGACCCATTCCCGTTTGCGCGTAAACTTCGCGCACATTTGGCAACGTCAGAAAAGTAAAAATCGGCGGCAGAAAAAATAACGCGTAGAGCGTCCAGGCCAGCCAGGTATTTTCCCACGCCCAGCTTCGCGTAAATTTCATCGGCAGCGTGAAGCTGCCGTTCATCGCGCCGGCGACAATTAAAATAATTAATCCCAACGCTGGATTGTGCATATTCCATCCTTACGCCCCGAGCAAATTTTGATCGGCGGGACTGTTGGCGGGGAGATTATCACAAGCGCCCGTTCGGCACGATGCCTGATGCGAATTTCCTTCGCCGCTCGCCACTGCGCCGAATTGTGGTATGAAGCGTTGCACGTGGCGTAAAATAACCTATGACTCCCGATCAACAGTTTCTCTTTGCCGTGCCACCGCCCAAACGCACCTGGACGCTCAGTCCATCCGAATTCGGTTTTCTCTGGCAGGAATGCAGGCGCTGCTACTATCTGAAGGTCACGCAAAAATACAATCGCCCCGGAACATTTCCGAAAATTTTTCAGGCCATTGACGCGCAAATGCGCGCATGCTTTGACGGCAAGCGCACCGAAGAGGTTTTGCCGCAATTGCCGCCCGGCAGACTCGATTGCACCGACCAGCGCGTGCAATCAATTCCCATACGCTCTCCGAATCGCGATTCCAGTCTGCAAATTCGGGGCAAACTTGACGCGCTGATCCATTTCGATGATGGCTCCGTTGCCGTTGTGGATTTCAAGACGACTTCAGTTTCGGGTCGCAACGTGGAAACGTACACTCGCCAGCTCAGCGCTTACGCTTACGCGCTCGAGCATCCCGCGGAAGGCTATCTCACTCTGAAGCCAATCAAGCGCTTGGGGTTGTTAATTTTCGAGCCCCGCTCGTTTTCTTCGCAGGCGAGCACTGCTTCATTTTCGGGTTCGCTCAGTTGGGTGGAAATTCCGTTCAGTCACGACATTTTTCTGAAATTTATGGATGAAGTTGCTGCCGTGCTCGACCTCGAATCGCATCCGCCAATCACCGAAGGCTGCATCTGGTGTGCCTATCGCGACAGTGCCCGCCAGACGGGATACTAAGTCCCGTCCGGCCATTTCCGCTCCGCAGAGAATAGTTTACGCACGCAGTTCGTCGGGCTGCCAATTTTTAATCATCTTCTTTATTGCTTTGCGGTCGTTAATCTTTTCGTCTAGCACTTTCTTCGCGAGTGTCGGCAATTCCGCGTCGCTCGCAAAACGCAGAGACACCAATTGAGCAACCGTAAATTCCGGAATGCGCGGCTGCATTTCCGCCGGCAGCAGATCCGCCAGCCTCAATCGCATTTCCAAACGAATCACGCGATCTTGCACGGTCAGTGCGAACAATCGCGAGAACGCCCACAGAATCAGCAGAGCAATTGCGAGCAGCAGCAAAACGATGTTGCTGAAGGATTGATTCTTCGCGACGTTATAAATCGAGACTCCCAAATTCAGCAAAAGAATTGGCGCGGCCACAAAATGCCACGCTGCCACTAACCTGGTGTGATTATCAAAATTTTGGGCCATGAAATTCCTCCACGCTAAGTTTCTGGACTCATTCTCCAGGCAAATTACTTTTCCATCGGCATGAGAATACGGAAGCGCGCTGATTCTATCAGGGTTATAGAAGGTTGCAATACTGTCGACGTTTTCGCCAACCGGTTGCGCTCGCGCCGAGAAATTTCTGAAATCAGCGCCGCTGAAATTCCGGCGTTCCTAGAACAAGTCCCGTCATGACGCCAATATCCATCGGCGGCGGCGCGTTTTGCCGCGCAAGATTTGGCGGAGCAGGATTCGGCCGCACCGGATCGGCAAGTTTCGCGTTTAGGATTTTCGGATCCGAAGAATCCTTTTCCAGGGTTGCTCGCGAAGCGGCGGAAATCTGTCCGCCCAGAAAAACATCCACCGCGCGATCCATCGCACGCGCCGGATCGTTGTTCAAGTCTTCTCCTAAGCGCGATGTCAAATCCACGGATGCGCCCCGCACTTTATTCGTCGCCAAGGTCAGCGCGAAATTCAGCCGACTCAGCAGAGCGCCAGTGTTTACCCACGTTGCGGCGTCATCCTTATATCCAGTTGGCGGCTGGCACCTGTACAGCGGTTCTCCAATTCGATCCACCCAGCCAACAAGAGGCGTCGGCGCGTCCACATCCGCACCCAGCGCTCGCGCGGCGGACGCCACGAGCTCAAACGGTGTTTTTATTTTCGCGCGGTAAGAAGCGCGTGACCAAAACTCCGGCGAATAAACCATCGTCTGCACGGTTTCGCGTAGGTCACCTTTCGTTTTCTGGAATGTCTTGGCCATGCGATCCACTAATTCCGGCGGAGGTGCATCCGACACAAAATGTTCGGCCAGTTCATATGACAAATGATGCGCCGTCGCCTTCTGCGCCACCAGCAGATCCAAAACTTTTTCTCCGTCGCGCTCGCCACCATCCTTTATTTTCTTCCCGAGCACCACTTTTGGCGCTGTATCATGAATGCGTGGATCAAAAACAAATTCCGGCTTACTGCCCGGATCGCGCACCGTCCAGCCCGTAAAACATTTCGCTACTGCTGTTACATCCTGCTGCGAATATCCGCCGTCCACGCCAAGCGTGTGCAGCTCCATCAACTCGCGCCCGTAATTTTCATTCAGTCCGCGCTTGTTGCCGTATCCCGGCAGATCTTTCCACGCGCGTTTCTGTTCGGGCGTAGCGTGCTTCGCGCGCTCAATTGCCGCAGGATCGGCGCTCAGCCAATTATCCAGATAAATCAGCATCGCCGGACTGTGCGCCGTCGCGCCTAGCATCTCGCGAAATTTTCCCAGCGTGTACGGACGAATCGCATCGCGCTCGTATACTCCCACCAGAAAAATATCCTGATCCTTGTTCGCGAAAATATTGAAATGATTGAACCAAAAGTCCGTCAGTTGTTCCTGCAATTGGCGTTCGCTGTAAATTGCGCGCGTCAACTTCGCCATCGTCAGTTCATTCAAAATCACTTGCGGACGTTTATCCGGTGCGGCGCGCTCGCCCTGCGGCGGATGCAGCGAGTCCTGCACGCGTTTGTTGTACTCCTCCTGCGTGATTCCCAATTTTTTCGCCGCCACGTTCGCCTGCGGATATTCATTCTCCAAATCCGTCGCCGTCATCGAAAGCGTCGAATAATCCGTCAATCGATTTTCCGTAGATCTGTCATTCAAAGTCTCGGGATGCAGTTGCCCGATAATCCATTTCTCCAGTCCCAACTTCCGAATGCGCTCGACGTCGCCCGGCCGCGCGCCATATCCCAGCCGATCCAGCGCGTGCGTAATCGCTTCGTCTTCAGTCAAATCCGAAATGGGAAGCTTGCCCTTCCAGCCAGCATCATCGCTGGGAGGATCTTTTGAAGTTGACGAGGAGTTTCCTAATGTCGGAAGGGAATCGCGATAAGAAAATGTGTTCGCCGTGCGCGGCAAAATCGGCGCAGCCAGCAAAGAACCAACCATCAGTCCCGCTGCACCAAAATGCAGAACCCGAAAAATACCCCAGCGCATCTGTATGGAATTTAGACGCATGACAAGCAACTCCTTCAGACAATTCGCAGGCCGGGGCGAGCTTCTACTAATTTAACCGCCGAAGCTCTCTCGATTCAACCCGCGAATCGCAAAGAAGTTCCTCACGCGATTACGCGCACATCCAACAACGCGACTCAGTGTCCGCTAAGTTGATCCTTAAACACGCCGCCATCCTTCATCACGAATCCCACATTTTCCATCGCTGTGATTTTCTGCAGCGGATTTTCCGAAAGCGCGATAATATCCGCGAACGCTCCCGGCGCCACCACTCCGATTTTCCCCTGCATATCCAGCATCACCGCGGGTCGTGAAGTTGCCGAGCGGATCGCTTCCATCGGCGACATTCCAAATCCAACCATCAAACTAAATTCCTGCGCGATGGGATCCGTCCATGGGAAGCCGCCTACATCTGTTCCGAAGACGATTTTCACTCCCGCTTTCATTGCTTTTTGGAATGACTTCCCATGCACTTCGACGCGTTTCCGATCTCGGATTCCGTCAGGCGTTCCTTCCGGCGCAGGATGATACGAATAAACCGCGAGCGTCGGGCAATACCACGTGCCCTGCTTCAACATTTGCGCGACATTCCCATCCGTTAATTCCAGCCCGTGCTCGATCGAATCGCAGCCGCCATCCAACGCGCGCTGCAATCCGATTCCGTTGTACGCGTGGCACGCAACTTTCTTGTGCCAGCCGTGAGCCTCGTCGACAATTTCTTTCAATTCCTCCACCGTCAGCGTCGGCTGCGAAATTAAATTGCCTTTGTCATCGACCCAGGAGCGATGCGTCATATAAACTTTCAGCCAGTCCGCGCCGTGATCGAGCTGTTCACGCGCCGCCTTGCGCGCCTCCACGGGCCCGTCAATAATTTGCGCGCCTTTCGGCACCGTAATTTCCGGGGCATAACCTTCCAGCGGATATCCGCCGGTGCTGGAAATCGCGCGCGTGACGCAGAATATTCGCGGCCCCGGAATATATCCTTCGTCCACCGCCTGTTTGATTCCGATGTCTCCGTACCCCGCGCCTTCCGTTTCCAAATCGCGAATCGTTGTGAATCCCTGCTCCAGCGCACGACGCGCCGAAACCGACGCTCGCGCCGCGCGATACGACGCCGGATATTTCAAAAGTTGCACATCGTATCCGCCCGCGTCCGGCTCCTCGCCCTGCAAAAATAAATGTGTGTGCGATTCGATCAGTCCCGGCAGAACAGTTGCATGTGAAAGATCAATCACTCTCGCACCCGGCGGAATCGGAGTCGTCGCGTCTCCAACCGAGAAAATTTTGTTCCCGTGAATAATAATGATCTGATTTGTCCGCGCCCCGTTGCTCGTGCCGTCAATCAACGTGCCCGCGCGAATCACCGTCACAGTTTCAGCGGCCGCGCCGGCGCCGCTCTGCGCGAGCATCGGCAAACAGAGCGGTAGCAGCGCAAAAACAAACAAGGAAATCCTCGCCAGAATACGCATGGAAGCCTCCCGGGAATTCAAAGCTGTATAGAGATACGCTTTACGAAGGAAAATTCAAAGAAGAAAAATCTAATCTGCCGCCGGACGCAATCCCGCCGCCGCGCCGGTATATCTCAACAATAATAATGTCACGTCGTCTGCCTGACGCTCGCCCCTTGCAAATTGCCGTACGGACTCCAGAATCGCTTCCTGCATATCGCTCACCGATCCCGCCGGACAATCTCCCACGGCTTTTTTCAGTCGATCCACTCCATATTCATTTTGTTCGGGATCCATCGCTTCGCTCACGCCGTCGCTGAAAAGCACCAGCGTGTCGCCCGGCTGCAAATTCACAACCGCGCTTGAAAATTTCATGTCCGGAATTAATCCCACAGGACACGACTCCGCCGGAAACGGCGTTTCCGCCTGCCCGTTGCGAATCAGCACCGGCGAGGGATGCCCCGCGTTGATATATTCGAGCCGGCCATTTCCATCCAGCGTGCCGAAAAACATCGTGGCGTAGCGTTCCACCTGCGCGTGATCGCACAAAAATCGATTGATATGCGCGAAAGTTTCCGCCGGATGCTGGCCAAACGTCGTTGCCGAAAGCGCGCCTTGCAGCATCGTGGTCATCAGCGCCGCGCCCAATCCTTTTCCGGAAACGTCCGCCAGCGTAAAAGCAATTCGATCCGGCCCCAAATCAAAAAGATCGTAGTAATCTCCGCCGACTTCCAAACAAGATTGGTTGCTGCCCGTAACTTCCAAATAAGGATAGTGATGAAATTCGCGCGGCAGCAACGCGCGTTGAATGTCTCGCGCAATTCCAATTTCCCGTTCGAGTCTTTCGCGTTCGCGCTCCAACACAACCAGCCGCGCGTTTTCCATTACCATCGCGGCATCGCCTGCGAGTGTGTCAAGAATATCGCGCTCCAATTTGGAAAATGCCGCCGGCCTTCGACTATCCAAATAGAGGACGCCCAGCACTTGCCCCTTTGGCGCGCTCTCGGCATCGCCGGTTCCGCGTTCGCCCATCGCAAAAAGCGGAATCGCCACCACCGCCCGCAAACGCTGCGCGATCACGCTATGCGCCGCCTGCAAATTCTGATCCGCCAGCGCCACGTCTTCCGTCACGATGCCGCGTTTTTGTTCCATCGCCGCGTTGATCGCCGTCTTGCTCGGTTCCACGGCATTTCCCGCCACGCGAACGCCGCCGCGCTG
>DASYNR010000352.1:0-5403 GCA_036008485.1 Candidatus Acidiferrales bacterium
AGCCGCCATTCCTTAGAATCCGCGCAGGCATATGCGAGCTTTTGTTCCACGTCTGAGCTCAAGATGCGCGCCCCAAGGTAGTCCAGGTTATGCGGATCTAAACCAAGTCCCGGCATCGCCCTTAAAACCTCCATTAGAGGCTTTACCTGTTCGGCAATTGGCGCCTCATATCCTTGATGAGTTGGACTGACATACATCTGGATTCCGCCATCTTGAGATCGCTCCAATTGAATTTCCAAGGTTCCGTGCGGAAGCGTAAAGGACCAAGTCTTCACTCGTGTCGGTGCCTGCGCGATTGCGCATGGGACGGTAGTTGCAAAGATCAAGACAGCAATGGCCGCTCCGACGCATGGTCGCTTTCTCACTTCATCCTCCAATAATTCATCCCTTTCACAACCCAGTCTCGTGTCGGCCCGCCCGTGTAATCGTCATGATAGAAGTCGAGAAAGGCACCATTACTTAAAAGACGGACGTGGGGGTGGTACACCCCAAGCCCTCGATTCCTATTTTCCTTTTCTGCAACGCCGCGAACTGGCGCATGATACCACTCTAGCAGATCATCGAGTAGTGACTCGGGGTTGAGTCAAGCACCGCACCCAACTGCGACGGCCGATCAAGGATGTGGTTTAGGACGCGCCATCCGCGCGTCTGTCAAAGGCTCGTGTCTGAAGTATTCGGTTTCGCGCGTAACGGATTTATTTCTTCTGCGTATATTTAGATATTGGAAGCCTATTCCAATGCGGAGGAAGCGACGCGTGGCGACACTAATTCAAGATTTACGGTTTGCCGTTCGGGGCCTGCTTAAAAATCCCGCGTTTTCTTCCATTGCAATACTCACCCTGGCGCTGGGCATCGGCGCAAATACTGCGCTTTTCTGCGTGATGAACGCGCTTCTGCTGCGCGATTTGCCGGTGAAAAATCCGCAGGAGCTTGTGGTGCTTTCCGACCCCGGCCATTCGGGAATGGAAAATGGAACGGAGAACGAGGAGAGATTCGCGTTCACGTATCACGAGTTTGAGGGGCTGCGCGATAACAACCAGGTTTTCTCCGGCATTTTTGCGCTGGACAGTTCTGTTATCGAGCAGCCTGTGGCAACCACAGAAAATGGCGAAGGCACGCAAACTAGAATCAGCATGATCAGCGGAGGTTATTTTTCGACGCTGGGCGTGCAACCGCTGATGGGCCACGCCTTCGGGGAGGAAGTGGATCGCGGCCGGAACCAATTTCCGCAAGCCGTAGTAAGTTACGCATTCTGGCAGCAGAGACTGCACCACGATCCGGCAGTGATCGGACACAAAATCCGCATGCGGCAAACTTTGTTCGATGTGGTTGGCGTGATGCCGCGGGAATTTACGGGAATTGCTGTTGGCGAAGCGCCGGAAGTTTGGGTGCCGCTGACGATGCAACAGGCGGTGGCGCCCGGCGCGGACTGGCTGACGCAACCGACGGATTCAATCAGCAGGCGAATGTTTCTGCATGTGGTCGGGCGATTGAAGCGGGGTGTGACACTCGCTCAGGCGAACACCTCCATTAACGTAACCTTCCACAATTTGCTGAAAGCGGACGGAGAGAGCATTGCCGACGCGAGTGTGCTAAGTCAGGTGACCGACGGCTGGATTGTGACGCGCGATGTGCGGCACGGGCTTTCGGAATTACGCAAAGAATACCTGAAACCGTTGGGCGCGTTAATGGGACTGGTGGGGCTGCTTCTGATTTTGGCGTGTGCAAATGTGGCGAATCTACTGCTGGCGCGAGCGACGGGACGCGAACGAGAGTTGACGGTGCGAGTGGCGCTGGGCGCGGGCCGAGGACGGTTGGTGCGCCAACTGCTGACGGAAAGTGTTTTGCTTTCCGTGATTGGAGCGCTTGCGGGATTGCTTTTGGCGCAGTGGGGCGACGAATTGCTGCTGCGATTGGTGTCCGACACTTCAGCTCCTGTGCCGCTTGACGTAAGCGTGGACGGGATGGTGCTGGCATTCACAATTGGCGTGACGCTATTGACCGGCGTTCTTTTTGGATTAATTCCCGCGTTGCGCGCGACGCGACTGGAGTTGAATTTTGTTTTGCGTGGAACGGCGCGAAGCATTATCGGAGGGGAGCGCGGCTCCGGGCGCTTGCCGATGGGCAAAGTGCTGGTGGCTGCGCAGGTGGCGATTTCGCTGGTGCTGCTAGTGGCCGCCGGACTTTTCGTCCGCAACATTCAGAACCTGATGCGCATTCCGCTGGGTTATGAAGCCGAGCATATATTAATGTTCCGGCTGAATCCGAAACTGGATGGATACCAACAGGCGGCGATTGATCCGATGTATCAAACGCTTCTGGCTAAATTAAATCAAGTTCCCGGTACGCGCGGCGCGACGTTATCCGGGAACGGGTTGCAGTTCGGCGGGGATTCAAATACAGAGATTTCGATTTCCGGTTTCACTCCAACAACCGGGCAGGAGATGGACGCGACGTTTGAAGAAATTGGCCCGCACTTTTTTTCGACCGTGGGAATTCCGGTATTGATGGGCCGGGACATCGAGCAAAAAGATGAGACCGGAGCTCAACATTGCTGGATCAACCAGACGATGGCGAAATATTACTTTGGGAATGAAAATCCGCTGGGCCGGCACGTCATTACTACGTATCCCGATTCGCGCGCCGACCTGGAAATTGTGGGAGTTGTGGCGGACGCGCGGCTGCATTCGCTGCGCGAACCGATGGAGCGGCGTTTTTTTGCGCCGTACTTTAATCCTCTCGCCCAGCGTTCAGTGGCCGTATTTGAAGTGCGTTACACGGGGAACGACTCCGGGCTGAGTTCGACGATTCGCCGGGTGGTGCGCGAAACTGGCCCGGGCCTTGACCCTCTGGCGCTCCGAAGGGTGCCGATCGAGCTGGAATCGCACATAGTGGGCGACCGTCTTACTGCAAGACTCGCCAGCTTCTTCGGATTTGTGGCGCTCGCGCTGGCGTGCATCGGAATTTACGGCGTACTTTCGTACACAGTGGCGCGGCGAACGAGCGAAATCGGCGTGCGCATGGCGCTCGGAGCACAGCGAGGGAATGTGTTGAGCATGATTCTGCGCGACGCGCTGGGCGTGACCATCATTGGTATTGCCGCTGGGTTGGGCATGGCGCTCGGATTAACTAAGCTGTTGGAGAGTTGGAGCCTGCTTTCCGGATTGTTCTACGGAATTTCGGCGCGCGATCCGCTGACGCTGATAGTGGCGTCGGGCGTTCTTTTGGCGGTGGCGTCGCTAGCAGCTTTTGTACCCGCGTGGCGCGCTTCGAGGACCGATCCGATGACGGCCCTGAGGTACGAATAACCGGAGCTTCACCGCCGTCTTCGGCACCCCCCATGCAACGCCGAGTACAGCTTTTTTTTCGAAAAAATCATTCGAAAAAATGCGACCTCCGGTCTATAGTATGTATCCAACAAACTGTGTCGGAGACGTACCTTGGTTTGAGAACTGCCTATTACAAGGGAGGACTTCGTGGGCAATCTTCAGACGATACAGCCGGTTCAATCCATCCGTACTGCAAAACCCGTAAAGCATTATCAAGCGTACCGGCCAAAGCCGTTCCTTCGCGAGCAGCGTGAGGAAACGACAATTCTGTTTGGCGGGCTGACGTGGAAACACGAGCGGCTTGTGCAAGGCGCGATGCACAACCTGAACTACAAAGCTGAGCCGCTGCCGAATATTGCCCGCGCGGACCTAGACGCAGGCAAGGAGTTGATCGACGTGGGCGCCTGCTGCCCGACAATATTCACGACGGGAAGTCTCGTAAATTTTCTGAAGGACAAGTCCGTCGAATTGGGCGACAAGAAAGCTGTGGCGGATAAATACGTTTTCTTGACGGCGGGCGCGTGCGGGCCGTGCCGGTTCGGGCAGTATCACGAATCCTATGCGATGGCGCTGGATGGGCTGGGCATGCGGGATTTCAGAATGTTTTTGCTGGCGCAGGATCAGCTGGATCAGGGGCCGAGCGGCGGAGGCGGATTGGAAATCAATTTGCCGCTGAGCATGGGGCTGGTCTGGGGAATCCTGATTGGCGATGTGCTGGGCGATTTGGAATATCTGACGCGTCCCTATGAAGTGAAGGCCGGACAAACGGATGCCGTGTTGAAGGAAAGCGTCGAATATATGTACAAGGTGTTCCGCGAGCGGCCTGTGAAGGGAAAGAAGTGGGGCGTGCTGGCGTGGCATTTGACCACAAATTATTTTACGAAGGCGCTGCGCGAAGTTTTTAAGAAGTGGGACGCGATTGAAGTGGATCGTCTGCGCGCAAAAGCCAAAGTGAAAATTACCGGCGAATTCTGGCTACAGACGCACGAAGGCGACGGCAATTACAACATCAAGCGCTGGCTGGAATCGGAAGGCGGCGAAGTGATTCCTCCTCCGGTGGCCGTGTGGCTGGATTATTTGATGCATCCTGATGTACGTGTGCGGGAACACCGCGCAAAGCCGACCCGCAAGAAGCTGATGAAAGAATCGCTGATGCGGAATCTGGAGAAGGTTTATGTGGCGAGTTACAACCGTTTCCGCAAGGCGCTCGGAAATATTCCGTATGAATTGCCGGATCAGCGCGAATTGAAGCAACTCGCGAATCCGTTCTATCACTATGAATTGAGCGGAGGCGAAGGATTCATGCTGGTGGGCAAGGCGCTCTATTCTTATCACCACAAGAAGGCCCACATGGTGTGCGAGTTGACGCCGTATTCCTGCATGCCGAACACGATGTCTGTAGGAGCCATGGCCAACGTGCTGGGGAAATATCCTGATTTGCTTTACGCGCCGATCGAAATCAAAGGTGACGCCGAAGTGCATGCGCTTTCGCGTTGCCAGATGATTTTGACGGAAGCGAAACGCCGCGCGCAAAGCGAATTTGAAAGTGTGCTGGCGAAGCTCGGCGTCACGATAGAAGACGTGCGTCGATGCGAAGCGGAGCATCCGGAGATCAAGCGAGCGTCGTATCGCGTGCCACATATGGGTTATGCCGGGACTGCCGCGAATTATGTGACGCACCTAGTTGCGACAGGGAAAATAAAAGGCGGGCGCGTTGCTGAGTCAGCCGCTGCCGCTGCGATGGTGCTCTAGCAATGGCCAGCAACGGGCTGGTCAGCATACAACCGATCATGCCGCCTCCGCTGGAGGCGCGAATTCCACTTGGGCCGATTGCGGAACCCGGCGAGGTGAAAATTTGCGCGATGGATGTGGGCAGCACGACTTGCAAATATGTGCTGACCGCACCATCCGGCGAAATAATTTCCCAGGCATACGAGCGGCACAACACCAAACAAGCTGAAAAAGTTCTGGATTTCCTGACGCGGCTGGAAACGCAATTCGGTTTTCAGCCGGAGCAGGACAGGATTTTCTTTACCGGGTCCGGCGCGGGAATTGTGGCGCCGTTCGTCGGGGC
>DASYNR010000353.1:0-5890 GCA_036008485.1 Candidatus Acidiferrales bacterium
GCGGACCTTGCGCGACGATTCGGCCACCGCCTCCACCGCCTTCTGGACCCAGGTCGATGATCCAGTCGGCTTGTTTGATCACGTCCATATGATGTTCGATTACGAGGACGGTATTGCCAAGTTCGGCCAAGCGATTCAGAACGACTAGCAATTTTCGCACGTCATCGAAATGCAGGCCGGTGGTGGGCTCGTCCAAAATATAAAGTGTGCGGCCGGTTTGGCGCTTGGAAAGTTCGCGCGCAAGTTTGATGCGCTGCGCTTCACCACCGCTGAGAGTGGTGGAAGATTGTCCAAGCTGCACGTAGCCGAGGCCGACTTCGACGAGCGTGACGAGCTTCTGCTGAATTTGTGGAATATTTTCGAGAAGCGGCAGCGCTTCTTCGATGGGCATTTTCAAAACATCGGAGATGGAATGTCCTTTGTAACGCACGGCTAAAGTTTCCGCGTTGTAACGGCGTCCGCGGCAAACTTCGCAGGTGACGTAAACATCCGGCAGAAAATTCATTTCGATGCGGCGCAGCCCGTCACCCTGACACGCTTCGCAGCGGCCGCCCTTCACATTGAAACTGAAACGTCCGGGCTTGTATCCACGTTCGCGCGATTCGGGAAGCATGGCGTACAGATCGCGAATGGGCGCGAAGACTCCGGTGTAGGTTGCGGGATTCGAGCGGGGCGTGCGTCCGATGGGCGCTTGGTCAATTTCAATTACTTTGTCGATGTGCTCGACGCCGAGCATCTGACGGAAATCTCCGGGACGTTCGGAGGAGCGATAAAGTTTTCCGGCGAGCGCACGATAGAGAATGTCATTTACGAGCGTGGATTTTCCGGAGCCGGAAACTCCTGTGACTACTGTAAGCAAGCCGAGCGGAATGCTGACGTCGATATTTTTTAGATTGTTCGCGGTGGCGCCGATAATGTGAAGCGATTTTCCATTTGGCGCGCGGCGAACTTCCGGAATTGCAATTTGCGCCGCGCCGGAAAGATATTGTCCGGTGAGCGATTCGGCATTGGCTTCGATTTCGGCAGGCCGTCCACTGGCGACAAGATGTCCGCCGGCTTTTCCTGCTCCGGGGCCGAGGTCGACAACGTAATCGGCGCGGCGAATTGTTTCTTCGTCATGCTCCACGACGAGAACTGTGTTGCCGAGATCGCGAAGTTGTTCGAGTGATCGGATTAGGCGGTCATTATCGCGCGCGTGGAGGCCGATGCTGGGCTCGTCCAAAACATAAAGCACGCCGCGCAAACGTGAGCCGATTTGCGTGGCCAGTCGGATGCGCTGCGCTTCGCCGCCGCTTAGTGTGGCTGCGGAACGATCCAAACTTAAATAGCCCAGGCCGACCGCGTCCAGAAAATCCAGCCGCTCGCCGATTTCTTCCAGAACGCGGCCGCCGATTTCTTGTTGACGCGAAGAAAGAGTTTTCAAAATTGTGTCCACGGCAGGGCGCGCATCGGCTATGGAAAGTGCGACGTATTCTGAAATGCTGCGGCCCGCGATTTTCACGGCGAGCGATTCCGGGCGCAGACGGCGCTCGTTGCACACGCTGCACTTGATGGGCGACATGTACTGCGTCATCCATTCGCGATAAGTATCGGATTTCGATTCGTCGAAATTACTTTCGAGCATTTGGAAAATGCCCTGGAAATGCAGACCGTATTTTTTTTCGCGCCTGCCCATCGGGCTGCGATTGGTCGGCTCGGGACGCTCGTCTTCTCCTTTGGTGGGATAACCGTGGAGAATCATGTTCTGAGCTTTTTTCGGAAGCGTTTCAAAGGGAACGCCAAGATTAAATCCATGAGCGTAGCTGGCCAGTTCGATGGTGCGCTGCACAAAACTGGAATTTGCACCGGGGCCGAGCGCGCCCTGAAACAAAGGCTTCGACCAATCCACAATTACTTTTGCGGGATCGAGTTCATATTTCGAGCCGAGTCCGTTGCAGGCCGGGCACGCGCCGTAGGGAGAATTAAAACTGAAAGAGCGCGGCTCAAGTTGCGGCACGGAAACTCCGCAATCCTGGCAGGCCAATTTTTCTGAGAAAGTGCGCTCGACGCCGCCAACGATGGAAATTGTGACGAGTCCATTGGCGAGTTTCAACGCGGTGGTGATGGATTGCTCGAGGCGCCGCGCAATTCCCGGCTTGACCAGAACGCGGTCCACCATTATTTCAATGGTGTGATTTTTGCGGCGGTCCATGGAGATGGGCTCATCGAGCGGACGCAACACGCCGTCAACACGGGCGCGGAGAAATCCATCGCGCGCGAATTTTTCCAACTCTTTGCGATATTCGCCTTTGCGTCCGCGAATGATCGGAGCGAGAACCATCACGCGGTCGTCGGTGGCGCAGAATTCTTTGTCGAGCGTGGCCTGCACAATTTGCTCAACGGATTGGCGCTGAATTGGCTTGCCGCAATTGGGGCAATGCGGCGTGCCGATGGAACTGTAGAGGACGCGGAGGTAGTCGTAAATTTCCGTGATGGTGCCGACGGTGGAACGCGGCGAGCGCGTGGTGGTTTTCTGCTCGATGGCGATGGAAGGCGAGAGGCCGTCGATGGAGTCAACATCGGGGCGCTCCATTTGGTCGAGAAACTGGCGCGCGTAGGCCGAAAGCGATTCGACGTAGCGGCGCTGGCCTTCGGCGTAAATCGTATCGAAGGCGAGCGAGGATTTGCCGGAACCGGAAAGTCCCGTGATGACCGCGAGAGTGTTGCGCGGAATTTCCACGTTGACGTTCTTCAGATTGTGCTGGCGCGCGCCGCGCACGATGATGGATTTCAGAGCCATTTGCTGCGGAAGAGCCTTTCATAGTGCCGGACGATGCCCTGTGGGCAAAATGCGGCCAATAGTAATCTTTTAGATTAGAGCTAGTATGATGGCGCGGTCAAGCCGGAGCAAAATGGAGCATCCGCGCGGAAAGCGCGAGGGGATTCACCGCAGAGACGCTGCGGACGCTGAGCAAGACTGGAGAAAGCTGAGAGCTGCTGGTGGCCGAAAAACATTTAGAAAAACATCGCGGGGAGATGCGCGTTGCTTGGGCGATGGCGTTTGTGGCGATTCTTGTTCAGATGGTTACGAACGGGCGGTACGGATATTTTCGCGATGAACTTTATTACTTGGCGGCGAGCGAACATCTAGCGTTTGGGTATGTGGATTTTGCTCCGCTGATTGCTTGGCTAACACATTTTAGCCGCGTGATTTTTGGGGATTCGCTTCACGCGATTCGACTGTTGCCGGCGCTGGCGTTTGGCGGGGAAGTTTTGTTGACGGGATATATCGCGCGAGAACTTGGCGGCAGACGCTGGGCGGTGATGCTGGCGTGCATTTCAGTACTGCTGGCTCCGGTGATTTTGAATAATGCTTCGCGGATTTCGATGAATCCGCTGGAGCCGCTTTTTTGGATGGGCTGCGTTTACATTTTATTGTTGGCGATAAATTGCGAGCGGCCGAAATTGCTTTTGTGGGCCGGCGTGTTGCTCGGACTTGGACTGGAAAACAAACATTCGACGGTATTTTTTCTGGGCGCGCTGGCGGTCGGATTGTTGCTGACGCGGGAACGTCGATTATTTGCGACCAAGTATTTTTGGATGGCGGCGGGGATCGCGTTCGCGATTGCGCTGCCGAATGTGATTTGGCAATACCTGCATCATTTTCCGACACTGGAAGATTTGCGAAATGTGAAGGCGACGCACAAAAATATTGAATTGCCTCCGCTGCCATTTTTGAAGCAACAGATCATGATGCTGGGGCCATTCAGTTGCGTGATTTGGATTGCTGGCCTGGGATTCTTATTATTTCAGCGCGAAGGGAAACGGTATCGCGTGCTGGGCGCAACGTTTCTGGTGTTTTTTGCGGTGTTGATGATTATGAAGGGGAAAGATTATTACCTCGCGCCGATCTATCCGATGCTTTTTGCGGCGGGCGGAGTTTACTGGGAAAAATTAACTGAAGTGCGGTGGAGATGGATTCGCGTGGCGATGCCGGTGATTGTGATTGGGCTGGGCATTGTGGCGGCTCCGCTGGTGCTGCCGATTTTGCCGCCGGAAAAAATTGTGCCGTATATGAACGCGATTGGAGTTCCGGTGAGCAGAACGGAAAATGGTATGGACGCGCTGCTGCCACAACATTTCGCGGATGAATTCGGATGGCCGGAAATGGTGGAGAAAGTGGCGCAGGTTTATAACTCATTGCCCGCCGACGAGCGCGCGAAGACGGCGATTCTTGCAGGAGACTACGGCGGCGCGGGAGCGATTGATTTTTTCGGCTCGCGCTATGGATTGCCGAAGTCGATTAGCGGGCACCAGAATTATTTTTACTGGGGCCCGCGGGACTATACCGGCAAGAGCATTATTTTGCTCGAATGGAATTTAAAGTCCGCGCAACGATTGTGCGGGAGCGTGGATGTGGGTCCGCGAAATGATCCTTATTATGGGATGGGCTGGGAACGCTACGATATTTTGGTTTGCCACAATTTGAAAACGCCGCTGTCGGAAGAGTGGCCGAAGTTCAAGTTTTGGAATTGAGAGGGAACTCGCGCGATCAAAAGTAATAGGGCCGATCGTCGGCAAATATTCCAGCGGAAACCATCATCCGTAATTGCGCTAGATCGCTGGCGGCTCGCGTGCCGGGACCGCCCCAGAGAAAATTTACTTTTCCATCGGGATTAACGGCAAAAACCGCTACATGGTAGGAGTGGGATATCCCGCCTTTTTCATAATGTATAAAATATTTTTCTTTTGATACGCCCGCGAACAACAACCTCCGAAACGGTAAGGCCGGGTCAGTGACGACGTCGGTTTCCTGATATTTTTCACCGGGATTCGCCATTTTGAAATCGGGCTCTTTGGCCAGAATCGCGAATGCGGATTTGAGTGCGTCGGGAAGGCGGGCGACATTTCTTTCGATGAAGAATTTTCCGTCAAGGATACGGGCTTTCTCATCGGCGGAAAGTTTGTGAACAACCGGAGCGTCAACCGTCGGGGGATTCGCCGGGCGTTTCAGACTGAGAACATACGCGACGAGAGCTTGATGATCCGGATGAGTTGGCGGAATGTTTGGCATGCCTTTCATGTAGGCGTCCGGGCTGGGATTTTCGAGGAATTTTGAAATTCCCGCGGCGTCCAGATGAGTGCCGGTCAGATCGGGGCCGTCGCCGCCGCCTTCGCCGTTGGGGCCGTGGCATTCGTCGCATTGGTTAGCGAGAAAACGGGCTTTACCCTGGGCAATTAGAGATTTATCGGGCGCGGTTGACTGAGAGCTGGGAGTCGTTTGCATGTGCGCATTTCTGTCAAAGGCTGCGCTGAGCAGCGGGAACGCTACGGCGAGCAATATGCATAGCTTTTTCACAGAGCGAATTATCCCACAACATTTCGATTGAGGGTATTGTGACAATGCGTTCGATAGCGCGCGATCTACGAATGAAATTACGGAGCGCTCCGCGCGTAGTCATAGCTAGAAGCGAATGAATACGGCGAAAACGAGTTCAGGAGGCATGCGGGATTTCTCGTAAAATCCCGTGCTATGAAAGGCCGCGACATTTGGGTAATTTTTCCGCTGTTTTGCGCGCTGGTTGCATATGTGTTTGGGCAGCATTGGACTGAACCGTGGGGGCCGATGCGAATCGCCGGCGCTTGTATGATGGTGTTTGGATTATTGATGTGGACGCTGGCGCGAGTGCAGCTCGGCGCGTCATTTTCTGTGAAGGCGAAGGCTTCGGTGTTGGTGACGCGCGGACTTTATTCGCGGATACGGAATCCGATATATGTATTCGGGAGCGTGATGATCGCGGGGATGATGCTTTTTTTTCTGCGTCCGGAATACTTGCTGATATTTGTGGCGATTGTGCCGATGCAGATTATTCGCGCGCGGAAGGAGTCCGCAGTATTGGAGGAGGCGTTT
>DASYNR010000354.1:0-7541 GCA_036008485.1 Candidatus Acidiferrales bacterium
TTCATACTTCGCGATAATTTTCTGAATTTCCTCGGGCGCCATCGCCCCAAACTTCGTTGGCGGCTGGTGCAGTAACAACAAATAATTCGGCATGAGCAATCTCCTTCATCCAATTGATTTCGCCGGCATACACTTCGAGCCCGCGCGAAGCCCTCACTACTTAAACGATTCAGCTCGCCAAAATTCGACACCGATTCCAATCAAATATTTCTCACCGAACATGTCGATTCTCGCCATGGCCACTCGTCTCCATTGTAGGCGGTAATCAAACGAACTTTCTCGAAAGGAAAATAAAATGGCAAATCCATTTACGCACATCGAATTGAACACCACGGACGTCGGCAAATCAAAAAGTTTCTACGGCAAGCTCTTCGATTGGAAACTGGAAGATATTCCGATGGGCCCGGGCAATTACACATTCATAAGAGTTGGCGAAGGCACCGGCGGTGGAATGATGAAGCATCCGGTTCCCGGCGCGCCCTCCGCTTGGCTTCCATATGTTGAAGTGGACGACATCGCCGCTTCAACCGCTAAAGCTAAATCGCTCGGCGGCACGGTGATGAAGGACGTCACAGAAGTGATGGACGCGGGCTGGATCAGCGTAATCATCGATCCAACCGGCGCAGCGCTCGGTCTCTGGAAGCCGAAGAAGAAATAAAATTCAATTCGTAAACGGGAAATTATTGCGAGCGGGGCGGTGCTGTGAAACGGCGCCCCGCCCGCATCCTTATTTCCGAAAAACTATTGCGCTTCGCTTCGGCCCAGGCGCGCCAAATCAATTTTCGTTCCGCCGGCAACGCTATGCTTCAATGACACAATCAAAATCGCCGGCCCGTTCTGAGAAATATAAGCAATCTCGCCGGTTTCGATGTTCACCGTCGTGCCCTTCACCTTTAGTGATGTCGGCCCGGGGCCTTCGCGTTGAAAATCTTTATCCAGGCGCCCGCGATACCAGTCGTCAACTTGTTCCATCGAATCCGCAGTTGTGTAGTTCGCGCCGCTAACGCCGGATTGCGTTCCGTTTTCTGACGTAATCTCCACTCCGCCCGCTTTGCCCTGCGTTGCAGCGCCCGGATAGATCGGCAGTCCGACGTCGGCCGTTTCGCCCGCGTGAATCGTCATTCCGCCCGGAACTTTAATCTCCACACCTTTGCCGTTGCTTCCGATGCTGAGATTCGTTCCGCGAAGCGCGTGGAGAATCATCAAGCCCGCGAACATTAAGCAGACAAACAGAATTCCGATTCCCGCAAGAATCCACAACATCACATTTTGTCGAGGCGGTGGAACCGGTTGCTGCCCCATTCCCGGATTATTACCGGGAAGCGGATTTGCTGGCGTGGACATAACGACACCTCTATTCAGTCTACCAATAGATACGAGAAAGGCTGTCCCGAAGTTCCCTAATTAACACGCATCTACCATTGCCTCTAGTAGGTACCTGGAATATCCTACGCCCACACTATTAATGAACGCCTGTTGCAAGGGAGAACGATGATGAAGCGCTATCTTTCCGCTCTGCCAATTTGCCTGCTGGTGCTGATTTTCGCCGCGGCGTTTCAACCGCAGTTTGAGAACGTCGCGCGCGCGCAGGCAACATCTCAAGCATCTGCGTTCGACGCGCAATTTTTCAAAGGGATGCGCTGGCGTAACATCGGCCCAAATCGTGGCGGACGTTCCATCGCCTCCACGGGAGTTGTTGGACGCCCCAATGAATATTATTTCGGCGCAACCGGCGGCGGACTCTGGAAAACAACAGACGGCGGCGAAACTTGGAATCCCGTAACAGATGGCCAGTTGCACAGCTCTTCAGTCGGCGCGGTAGCAGTTTCCGAATCGAATCCTGACGTCGTTTACATCGGAATGGGCGAAGCCTGTTTGCGCGGAAACATCATGCAAGGCGACGGCGTTTATAAATCCGTCGACGCCGGAAAAAACTGGCAGCGCGTTGGCCTGGAAAATACTCAAATAATTTCGCGCATTCGCATCAGCCCCACAAATCCGGACGTTGTTTACGTAGCTGCACTCGGCCATCCTTCAGCGCCAAATGACGATCGTGGAGTTTTCAAAACGGAAGACGGCGGCAAAACCTGGAAGAAAATATTATTCCGCGATAACAAAACCGGCGCGATTGATCTCGCCATGGATCGCAATAATCCGAAAGTTCTCTACGCCGCAATGTGGGAGGCCTATCGCGTGTCATGGCAAGCCTCCAGCGGAGGCCCGGGCAGCGGGCTTTTCAAATCAGTGGACGGCGGCGAAAACTGGATCGAGCTAACGAAAAATCCCGGCATGCCGAAGGGAATTATTGGGCGCATCGGCGTTGCAGTTGCTGGAACCGATTCCAGCCGCATCTATGCGCTGGTTGAAGCGGACGATGGCGGTGTTTTTCGCTCCGATGACGGTGGAAGAACTTGGACCAAATCCAACGAAGACCGCAAACTTCGTCAGCGCGCCTTCTACTACACGCACATTTTCTCTGACCCGCAAAATGCCGACACTGTTTATGCGCTAAACACTGGATTCTACAAATCAACCGACGGCGGGAAAACGTTCAACATCACGCTTCGCCCGCAGCACGGAGATAATCACGACTTGTGGCTCGATCCCACAAATCCAAAACGCATGATCGAAAGTAATGACGGCGGCGCAAACGTTTCCACAAATGCCGGACAAACATTTACGCGCGAAGAATTCCCCACCGCGCAGCTTTATCACGTCGCCACAACTCACGAATTTCCTTATCAAGTTTGCGGCGCACAGCAGGACAACAGCACCGTTTGCGTGCAAAGCACGGGCGGCGGTCGTGGCGGAGGCGGAGGCTCTTTCGCGGCAATCTATGCTGTTGGAGGCGGAGAGAGCGGCTACATCGCGCCGAGTCCAAAGGATCCAAACATTTTCTACGCCGGAAGTCAGGGCGCGCTGCTCAGCAGATATGACCGTCGAACAGGAATGGAACGCGACATAGAAGTCTATCCGCGATTTTTCTCCGGCGAAGCTGCCGCTACTCTTCCCGACCGCTGGCAGTGGACATTTCCGATCGTGTTTTCGCCGTTCGACGCAAACACTCTCTACACGTCGTCGCAATTTCTTTACAAAACGACCAACGACGGCCAAAGCTGGCAGAAAATTAGCGGCGATCTGACAAAACACGATCCGAAAACTCTCGGCGATTCCGGCGGGCCCATCACGCACGACCAGAACGGCCCGGAAATTTTCGGCACAATTTTTACAATTGCGCCTTCACACAAAGAACCAAACACAATTTGGACCGGCTCCGATGACGGCCTCGTTTACATCACGCGTGACGCCGGAAAAACATGGACAAATATCACTCCGTCGAACATGCCGAATTTAATTCGCGTGAGCTTAATCGAAGCGTCGCCAAATAAAGCGGGCACTGCTTACGTTGCCGCGAAGAATTATTTGCAAGACGACCGCGCACCGTACCTCTACAAGACAGACGACTACGGCAAAACGTGGAAAACAATCGTGAATGGAATCCGCAAAGACGATTACGTCCACGCAGTTCGCGAAGACACGAAACGTCCCGGTCTGCTCTACACCGGAACCGAGCACGGCATCTACATTTCATTTGACGACGGCGCAAATTGGCAATCGCTCTCACTCAATCTTCCCGATACTCAAGTTTCCGATATCGTTGTGCAGGATCACGACCTCGTAATCGCCACGCACGGCCGCTCGTTCTACGTGCTGGATAATATTTCTCCGCTACGCCAGCTAACGCCCGAAGTCGTAGCAACAAGTGTCCTGCATCTTTACACTCCGGAAAATCCGATTCGCCGTGTGCAACCACTCTCGATCGATTATTTCCTGAAAGCGAAAGCCGATAAAGTCACCATCGAAATTCTCGACGCGAAAGGCGGCGTCATCCGCACATATTCCGGTCCACCAGAAGCTCGTGCGCAAGCAGAAACTCCTGACGACGAAGGACCTCGTCAGCCGCCGGCGCGCGTGGGACTTGATGCTGGACTGAATCGCTTCACGTGGAATCTGCGTTATCCCGGAGCCACGACATTTCCGGGAATGGTTTTGTGGAGCGCCAACGTAAACGAAGGACCGTTCGCGGTTCCGGGACAATATCAAGTTCGCGTGACGGCAAATGGCTCGACCCAAACACAAACGTTTCACATCACAGAAGATCCGCGCGTAACGGTGAGTCAAGCGGATCTGCAAGCCAGCTTTGATCTTGCCAAACAAGTGCTCGACAAAGTTGGCCTGGCAAATCAAGCGGTGATTGACGTCCGCAAATTGCGCGATCAAATAAATGATCGCCTGAAGAAAACTGATGCCACGCAAATTCATTCTGCGGGCGATGCACTGCGAGGAAAACTTACGGACGTGGAAGAAGCCGTCTATCAAGTGCGAAATCGCAGCGGACAAGATCCACTGAATTTCCCAATCAAATTAAATAATAAAATTGGCCACTTGCTGGAAGTGGTCGAAGGCGGGCAGGACGCAAAACCGACCGACCAAACTTATGCTGCGTTCAAAGAACTTTCCGCCGAACTCGATGCTCAACTAGCAAAATTGAAATCAAGTGTAACTGCGGACTTGCCTGCATTTAACGCTCAACTCGCAGCGGCAAATTTGCAACCGGTAACGTTGGAGGCCTCAGCGAGTAAATAACAAAAATCTATTGAGACGAAGGCACAACTGGATTTGCACGCATCAGTTTGATCTGAGTATTTCCGAGGATGGAATGTATCGTGACTGCGTACCTTGTTTCGCCGCGCTTGGTTGAGTAGGAGATCGCGCCGAGATCATTTGGAAGTGGAAATGCGTTATCGCCAAGAACCGCCTGACCTTTCCCCGCATCGAGCCGAATAAATTCTGGGCCGAGATTTTGGTGATACCAGGCGTCCACTTTTTCCGCGGAATCTGTTGACGAATAAATCGCCTGACTCACGGATTGCGTCCCAAATTTCTGGGTCGGTAGAGTTGCTTCCATTCCCATGGCGTGCGGGATATCCACGCCCGGATAAATCGGCAGGCCAACATCAGGCGCTTTGCCGGTGTGCATGCTCATAGCACCCATTTTCAGGTCCACTTCGCCGTTTGGGCCGACGTGAAAATTATTCTTCATGAAAGAATGGAACGCCAGAGCGCCGACGATAACCAGCAGCACGAGCACGGTACCGCAACCGCTCAAAATCCAAATCAGAATATTTTGTTTTTTCGGCGGAGGAGGAACGCCGGGCATTTCAGGCGAAATTCTTGGGAGCGGAGTCGGTGGCGTCGCCATGAAAATTTTCCTTAACTCGTTGCAATTTTCTTTCCGAAACTCGCTTACGAATTTGCGCTGTTTTTAGAAGAAGCGGACTTTCACGTCTTTCCGCTTCTCGAGATGAACCGTGTCAATAAATCGAACCTGACGCGAATCGAGTGTCAGAATCAATGAGTGCGTTCGGATTCCTTCGCCGAAAAATCGCACGCCGCGCAGCAAATTTCCATCGGTGACGCCTGTTGCCGCGAAAATAATTTGCCGGCCCGGCGCGAGATCGCCTTGATCGTAAATTCGCTTCGGATCTTTCACGCCCATTTGCGCGAGGCGTTCTTCGTCTTCCGGCTTCGCGATCACGAGACGCGCAAGAATTTGTCCATTCAAACAACGCAGCGCAGCTGCGGTGAGCACGCCTTCCGGCGCGCCTCCAGTTCCCATGACGGCGTGAACTCCCGTGCCGACAACGGCGGCGGAAATTCCGGCGGAAAGATCGCCATCGCCAATCAGACGGATGCGCGCGCCAGTGGCGCGAATATCGGCGATCAATTTTTCGTGGCGCGGACGATCGAGCACTATGACGACGAGATCTTCCACGTCGCGATCGAGACGCCGCGCGATGGCGTGAAGATTATGGGAAGGCGTTGCATCAAGTTCTACCGCGCCTTTGCAGGATGGGCCGACAATAATTTTTTCCATGTACAAATCCGGCGCGTGCAACAATCCGCCGCGTTCGCTTGCCGCAAGTGTAGCGATGGCATTCGGTTCGCCCGTTGCGCAAAGGTTTGTACCCTCGAGTGGATCTACGGCGATGTCAACCGCGGGATACGTGCGTGATTTATCGCGCTGCGCTGCGCCAACTTTTTCGCCGATGTAGAGCATCGGAGCTTCGTCGCGCTCGCCTTCACCAATAACAATCGTTCCGTCCATTCCGACGGTGTCCATCGTGGCGCGCATGGCTTTCACGGCTTCGTCGTCGGCTTTGTGACGGTCGCCTAAACCCATGGTGTGGGCGGATGCGATCGCGGCCTGTTCCACAACGCGCAAAAATTCGAGGCTTAATTGCGATTCCATTTATTCACCCGTTCTGTTTTTCTTGTAGCGATCTTACGTTCCAATGCGAGCGCACAGACTTCCCGGTAAAAACCGCCGGGACGCACAAAACGCGGAAGCCTATGCTACTTAAAACGCCGCTCATCATAGCGTACAACTTAATTTACTGCGGCAATTTCTGGATTGTTGCGTTCACCAAATACGGACTGTCAAATTCTGTGCGATCGCCGGCTTTTTTGCCGGGGACGGGAAACAATCGCGCGGTCAGCGGTTTTTTCCATTTGAACGCGAGTGATGCTACGTCGCCAATTATTTTTGCGAGCTGATCTTCTGTTGTGTCACCGGGAAGCGGAGCGGTATCGATTCCTGTTCCGCAGACGGCGGAATATGCGAGCAGCGAATCGAGCGTCAGGCGGCCTTCGCTCCAGCGTTGCGCGAGTCCTTTATCTTCAAGGACGGGCATCATCAAGCCGTTGTATCCGACGCGAAGCGCGGGCGTATCTTTCAAGACGCTTGTAATTAACGCTGCGGCCGTCATCGTTCCCGGAGAACCCATCGGACTTCCGGTAAGTTTTTCAATTGCTGCACCGATGGAAACGTCTTGCAGTGGGGCGGTGGAAGCGTCGAGGCCGAGATATTCCCAACCTGTTTTCTTTGAAACTTGAACCGCTAGCTGCTGAATGCCGGGCAAATCTCTTCGCAGAATTGAGGCGAGCCGTTCGCGCGCGTCGTCAAAATTTCCGTGTGCGGCGGAAAAAGCTTCGTCAACAAATCCCGCGCCTTGAAGGGCGATAGCAAATTGCTTACTCGGCGTGACGCTGTAGCTCGCCGGGAAAAATGGCGAATGTTCGGGGACCATCGCTGCTGCCGCAAATCCGAAATTGCCTTGTCCGTTCTTGGTGTGGGTTTCCAAATATTTAATTACAAATGCGGCTTCGCGAATTGCGGGCCAGTGAATTCCATTTTCATCGGCGACGATTACGCATCCATCGAGCGAAGAATGCGCGGCGAGAATTTGCGCAAACGTTTCGACCCACTTGTGATCCACATCGTGGAGAAACGCGGGCCCAATCGCGGAAATAATATTTTCCTTTTCAATTGCAGCGGCATATTTGTTGAAAAATTCGATCGCGTCCTTCTGAGACATGCCGCGAACGAGAGTTTGAAACGGTGGCGTGCTGATGCGAATCGTCTGAACTGTATATCCTGCTTCCTCGAATGAAGCTTTCGCGGTTTTCAGCGTGACGAC
>DASYNR010000355.1:0-3855 GCA_036008485.1 Candidatus Acidiferrales bacterium
TCTCACGCGAATTCATCTCTCGTCCCCTCTGATTACGAGCGCAAACAAACTTTGGCGAATGCCGAGCGCTTCACCACTCCGGAATTAAAAGATTACGAGCGCAAAGTTTTGGAAGCTGACGACCGCATCTCAGAAATCGAACGCAGATTATTTGCCGAGCTTCGCGAATGGATCGCCGTCCAAGCGCCGCGCTTACGACGCACCGCTTCCGCCGTCGGCCAGCTTGACGTGCTGGTGAATCTCGCGCGCCTTGCGGCCGAACGAAATTACGCTCGTCCGGAATTTACAGAAGATGGCGACATGATGATCGTCGCCGGACGCCATCCTGTAATCGAACAATTGCTTGAGGCGCGCGGCGAACGTTTTGTGCCAAACGATTTGTATTTGAACGACACGAGCCAACAAATTTTGCTCATCACCGGCCCGAACATGGGCGGAAAGTCCACGTATTTGCGACAGGCCGCGCTCATCGTAATCATGGCGCAAATCGGATCCTTCGTGCCCGCCACGCAAGCGCGCTTGCCGATTACAGATCGCGTCTACACTCGCATCGGAGCTTCGGATAATCTCGCGCGCGGGCGCTCAACCTTCCTGGTTGAAATGAGCGAGGTCGCCGCGATTCTGAATACTTCTTCGGCCTCAAGTTTAATTTTGCTCGACGAAGTCGGCCGCGGCACCGCAACCTTCGACGGATTGAGCATCGCCTGGGCGGTTGTCGAGCACTTGCAGTCCGAAACGAAAGCGCGAACTCTTTTCGCAACGCACTATCACGAGCTGACAGAACTTGCCGACCTGTTGCCCGGAGTAAAAAATATTCACGTCGCCGTACGCGAAACTCCCACTGGAATTGTTTTTCTGAAACATGTTGAAGCAGGTAGCGCCAATCGCAGCTATGGAATTGAAGTGGCCCGCTTGGCAGGACTGCCTCGCAAAGTAATCGAGCGCGCCCGCGAAATTCTGCTGCGTCACGAGCGCAGCGAGCATGAACTGAGTGAAAAATTATCTCCGGGCGCGTCAAATGGCGCAGTGCCGGCGCAACAGCCCATGTTCACTCCGATCGATCGCGAAGTATTGGAAGCCTTGCGCGGCGCGGATCTTGATAATCTAAAGCCGCTCGACGCGCTGAACCTTCTCGCGCGACTGAAAAAGCAAATTACATGACACGATCATCGTCAAAGAAATCGCTCCGAGTAATCGGCCTAATGTCCGGCACTTCCGCCGATGGAATCGACGTCGCCGTTGCGCGCATCTCCGGCGCGCCTCCAAATCTGAGTGCGAAATTAGAACATGCCTCGTCAGTTCCTTTCCGTCGCGAAATCCGCGAAACAATTTTGCGCGTCGCGAACGGCGCAGCAACTTCCTCGCAGGAAATCAGCGAACTGAATTTCGCACTCGGCGAATTATTCGCCGACGCGGCACTCGAATCCTGCAGCCGATTTCGCATTCCTCTTTCCAGCGTTTCCCTCATCGGCTCGCACGGACAAACAATTTTTCATCAAGGCAGTCCCAGCCGAGTCCGCGGCGCGCGCCATCCCGCTAGCACGCTTCAAATCGGCGAGCCTGCGATCATCGCCGCGCTGACAGGAATTACTACCATCGCCGATTTTCGTCCGGCGGACATCGCCGTCGGCGGCCAGGGCGCTCCGCTCGTTCCGTTTGTGGACTATCTGCTTTATCGCGACGCGAAGATTGGCCGCGTCGCGCTCAACATCGGCGGCATCGCAAACGTCACGGTAATTCCCGCCGGTGCGAAACCGGGAAGTGTTTTCGCCTTTGACACCGGCCCGGGCAACATGATCATCGACGCGCTGATCCAGCATTTCTCCGCTGGCAAATCGCGTTTCGATTTCAACGCCGAATTCGCCATCACCGGAACCGTTTGGCCTGAACTGCTTGATACACTTCTCACCAATCACTATTTCCGGCTGCGCCCGCCGAAATCCGCCGGCCGTGAACAATTTGGCGAAGCCTACACAAAGATGCTTATCGATTGGGCGCAGAAACATCGTGCCCGCCCTGCAGATCTCGTGCGCACCGCAACCGCGTTCACGTCGCTCACAATTATCGACGCCTGGCATCGATTCATCGCGCCACGCGCAAAAATAAAACAGCTAATCGTCGCAGGTGGCGGCGCACACAATCCGCTCATCATGGCGCAGCTTTCGGCTGCGCTCGAAGGTGTGCAAGTCACAACTTCGGCGGCGCTCGGCGTGCCCGAAGACGGCAAGGAAGCATTCGCGTTTGCGATTCTCGCTTACGAAACTTTTCACGGACGTGCGGCGAATCTTCCATCCGCGACCGGCGCAAATCGCCGCGCCATTCTTGGCAAGGTCTCCTATGCACCGCCTCGCTAACGCAAATCAAGTCCGCAAACAATTTTTCTTGATCCTGATGTGCGTCGCGCTGCTCGCAAGCTGCGGTCACACTCCGTCTGAATCGCCCGGCACAGTCACATTTTTAATCCAGACCATGCCCGCGAATCTCGATCCGCGCATCGGCACCGACGCGCGCTCCGCCCAGCTCACCAGTTTACTTTTCAGCGGGCTGCTCGAACGTGACGCGAGCATGAATGTCCGCGGAGATTTAGCTGATCACTGGGAGGCGCCCGATCCAAAGACCTACGTTTTTCATTTGCACGACGGCGTGAAATTCAGCGATGGCCGTCCGCTAACTTCCGCCGACGTGAAATTCACTTTTCAATCCATCCTGAATGGAATTCCGGGCCCGTCAGGCGTTACGCAAAGCCCGAAGCGCGGCGCATTCCGCGCAGTGCAATCCATTGACGCGCCCGACGCACTCACAATAATTTTTCATCTTAGCGAACCGAATGCAGCCTTTGCCTGGAGCCTTGTTCGCTCCGCAGTAGGAATTGTCCCATCAGGCTCCGGCGCAGACTTCGCGCAGCACCCAATCGGCAGTGGCCCATTTCGTTTTGTAAGTTCAGCTCAAGATGAAGAAGTCATCTTCGAGCGCAACGCCGAATATTTTCGCGGGCCATCACAAATTGAACGCGTGCGCTTCCGCGTCGTTCCCGAAGAAGTTGTTCGTGCGCTCGAATTGCGCAAAGGCACCGCTGACGTCGAACTAAATTCATTTACGCCCGATATGGTTCCCGTTCTCGCGCAACAATCCGATCTCGCCGTCACCGAAGAACCCGGCACGCTTTTTTCCTACATCTCATTCAATTGTGAAGACCCGACGTTCGCACATCGCGAAGTTCGTCAGGCGCTCACTTACGCCACTGATCGAGCAACTCTCGCCGGAACGTTAATGAGAGGCCAAGCTCAAGTAGCTGCGGGCCCGCTTCCTCCAAACAATTGGGCGTACGAACCAAACGTTCCGCAATATGCGTTCGATCCCGCTAAAGCAGAAACGCTGCTCGATCAAGCCGGTTTTCCGCGCCAGGGCGATCCGCACACCGGCACTCGTTTCACGATCACCATGAAATCTTCCACGGATCCACTCGCGCGCCTTCTCGGGGAGGTCCTCCAGGACGAATGGAAACGCATAGGCGTTCAATTGGAATTGCGCCCGCTGGAATTCGCCACCTTTTACACGGACATCACCACAGGAAATTTTCAGCTCTACACATTGCGGTGGGTCGGCGCCAATAACGATCCCGATTTTTTCGAGTACGCATTTGGCTCGCACAAAATTCCACCCGCCGGAGCAAATCGCGGCCGCTATCGCAACGCACAACTGGATGCACTGCTCGACAAAGCCCGCGTAGAACCCGATCGCGAAAAGCGCCGCGCGATATACAGTCAGGCGCAACAAATTATCGCCACCGATTTGCCATATTTGCCGCTCTGGTTTCAGGACAATATTTCTGTCCACCGCCGCCGCATCGGAAAT
>DASYNR010000356.1:0-2709 GCA_036008485.1 Candidatus Acidiferrales bacterium
CTGGATTTGCCGTAAATGTACTGGTGAGGCGGTGCGTTGTTGGGCGGATTTATTTTGCACAACTACGCATCGCCCAATCGTTTCCGAAGTTCCTGTTTCCGCACCAGCAATTCATTCAGCCGATTCGTGGCGCCAGAGGCAGCAGTCTGCCCATTCGGCCTCGAAGTATGCGCTTCAATTTCTTTCTGCACCGCCGTCAATTCTGCCTCAGCGCGTTTGCGGCGCTGCACTCCGAGACAACTTTCCGCTTCATCCCAATCCGGCGGAGCGCTCGGCTCGAACGCAATATCGAAAAGTAACCTGCGATCCATTTCATCCAATGTTGCCGCAAGCGTTGCCGCGTCCGGCCGTCCGCCTTCCGCGCAAATCGGCAACAACGCGTTAAACACGCGCTCGGTTTCAAGCCCGACGTGCAAATTTTCTTTGATGATTTCCTGCGCCAGCCGCTGGCGAAAATCGTCGGCTTCAATCAGCATCTGCACCAATCGCCGCTCGGCAGGGCGCGCGCTTCGGGCGATTAATTCCGGCTTGGCCTTTACTTCGCCGCGCCGCTCAGCCGCCGCTTTGCGCAGCGCTTCGCGAAGCACCGGCTCTTCCACACGCAACTGCTGCGAAATTCGCGTGGCCCATTCGGAACGCAGCAGAGGATTCGCGATGCGTTGCACGTGCGGCATTAGAAAATTTACGGCGGCCAATTTTCCCTGCGCAGTCGTCAAATCCATTTGCCGCGCACGGCTGATTAAATAATCCAAGAACGGCGGTGCGTTTTCGAGCAGCTTGCGATATTCCGCCGCGCCTTTTTTCTGAATATATGTGTCCGGATCCGCCGGCTTGCCATCAATGGAAGGAAGCGCGAGCACGCGCGTGTCGAAATCCTGTTCGAGCAGAAGAGCCAGCGAGCGCTCCGTCGCAGCCTGTCCGGCGTTATCGGGATCGTAGTTCACCACAATTCGTTTCGTGAAACGCGAAACAAGTTTCACCTGCGCTTCGGTAAGGCTGGTGCCGCAGCTTGCTACTACATTTTCCGCTCCGGCGCGCGCCACGGCGATTGTGTCCATGTAGCCTTCCACCAGCACCACGAATCCGCCGCGCCGGATGGGCTCTTTCGCGCGATCCAGGTGATAAAGCAACGCGCTCTTGGAATAAATCAGTGTCTCGGGAGAGTTCAGATACTTCGGCATGTCGTCGCCGAGCGATCGGCCGCCGAACGCGACAATTTTTCCGGATTCATTTGCGATGGGAAACATGATGCGCCGGCGAAATCGATCGTAAAAGCGGCCGTTGGCATCGCGCGAAATAAGTCCGGAAACTTCGATCAACTTTTCCGGATATTTCGATTTCAGTCCGCGCAGCAACGCATCGCCGCCGGAAGGCGAAAACCCAAGTCCGAAGCGCGTGATCGCTTCGTCATTCAGTCCGCGATCCAACAGATATGCGCGCGCCGCTTTTCCTTCCGCAGTCGTCATTAAATGCCGCGCGAAAAATGTAGCTGCGGCGCTATGCATCGCCACCAGCGCTGCGCGCTGCTGATTCCTATGCCGCTCTTCAGGAGAGCGTTCGCGCGCTTCGGGCACGGGAATGCCGCATTTTTCCGCAACGATGCGAATCGCTTCCGGAAACGCGATCTTGTCCACTTCCATTACAAACTTGAAAACGTCGCCGCCAACTCCGCAGCCGAAGCAGTGATAAATCTGCTTCACCGGATGCACCGCAAACGACGGCGATTTTTCCGAATGGAACGGACACAGCCCCACAAAATTTTGCCCGCTCTTGCGCAAGGACACGTATTCGCCAATCACGCGGACAATGTCCGCCTGCTGTTTTACTTTGTCCGCGAATGATCCGGCTTCAGCCATGTGTGACTAGGCTAACATTTTTGGAATTTTCGGGCGACGGAGAGGCGATGTCTCGAAGTTTGTTGTGCGAATCGTCATTCGGGCAATAAACGGAAATTCATGCCGACTTGTGCGAAATGCTTGTCGGCGGTAAGGATGTCTGTAATTCCAAGCTCATTCATTGCCGACATGCTGGTTAAATCCGTGAAGGAGATGCGCGGCTTATCCGAAAATTTCATGCGAAGTTCCCACGCTTTCTGAAAACGCTCCGGAGTGATGCGCTCGATGGTTATGAATGGCGAACGCAAAACGCTATCGGCAAATCGCGAAGCCATTTCAAATGAAATGCGCGAGAACAGAATCGTGAGAAGTTCGTTTAGAACAAAATCCGAAGTTACAATCAGGCCGGTGCGGCGCGTGCGCTCCGCGTAGTAGCTTGTCACTTGCCGGTGCTCTCGTTCACTTCGATCTGCGAGAACCAGCCAGCCCCACGTATCCACAAAAAGCTTCAACGCGAATTCTCTCCGTAAAGTTCGGAGTCAATGTCCGCAGCCAATCCACCATGGTCCGCGATGCCAATCACGTCCAGCATCGGATCGCGCTCGCCGCTTAAAATCACGCGCAGCCGATCAAGCGTCTTCTGCCGGAACACTCCGTTTTCCACGGCGCTCTGAAATAACTGCACGAATTCATCTTCGCCAATCACCAGGTGCACGCGATTGTGACGTCCGTCGCGATTTTTGCAGAATCGCAGGCCTTCCCACGTTTGTCCCTCAAACGCGAAAAGGTTGCGCTCAATGCGCGCCTCGTCATGCTCGTCCCAATGGTACGAGCCGACCGCGCGGTACTCAACCGTTGCCATTTTCTCAGACAC
>DASYNR010000357.1:0-2736 GCA_036008485.1 Candidatus Acidiferrales bacterium
CGTCAATAGCGTGGCCGCGTTTGATAAATACGGCGGCCCGTGCATCGCCGTGGATTTCGGCACCGCAATTAATTTTGACGCGATTTCCGCGCGCGGAGAATATCTCGGCGGCGTACTCGCGCCCGGCATTGGGATTTCCGCCGAAGCATTATTCTCGCGCGCCGCGCGATTATTCCGCGTGGAAATTCGCGATCCCGGAAAAGTAATTGGGACAAATACCGTTGCGTCCCTACAATCCGGCTTGTATTACGGCTACATCGATCTCGTCGACGGCATTCTCGCCCGCATGAAATCAACCCTCGGTGCGATAACCACGGTCGTCGCCACCGGCGGACAAGCTTCGCTTCTCGCAAAAGGCTCGCGCCACATTCAACACGTCGACGAATTTCTCACCCTCGAAGGTCTGCGAATAATTTGGGAACGCAATCACGCAGAGCGCGCCACTGCGCAGCAATCGCCCGCAGCCGATCGCGCCAAGCCGTCCGCGAAGAAATCTCGCTCGTAGTGTGCGATACTGATTGTGCAATTCTGCCCGCCGCAGCCTGATAGAATTGGCGCCCGGCTGCCATGAGCACGTTTAACTATTTCAATTATTTCACTGAAATTGAGGAGTATTTCTGGCGCAAGCGCGGCGCGCATTTGCTCGTTTCGCCGCTCGATTGGGCCATTTTGGAAACCTGGCAGCAAGCCGAGATTCCAATTTCCGCGGTGCTCAAAGGGATTGATCGCGCGTTTGAAAGTTACGGACGTTCCAAGCGCGGACAGTCCGGCCGGCAGCTAAAAAGTTTGGCGTATTGCGTCGAAGCGGTTCTCGACGCCGCCGAAGAGGAAAAGGAAGCGCTCGCTGGCGCCGGCCCTTCGGCGGAAAGTTCGCGCGCACCGGAAACTGAATCATTTTCCTCCACCGAGCTGAAAAAGTATTTCGCGCGAAATATTGAGCAATTGAATCGCGCAGCGGGAAAGTTAGCAACGCAACAGTCGGAATTGTCAGCGAAATTGCTAGAGACTGGCGCAAAGCTAACCGAAATGTTGCCGCTTCTGGATACGCCGGCTAAGCCCGACCTGGAAGATCTTGAGCGTCGGCTGACAATTTGTGAAGAGCGGCTTTCTTCGGCGCTCTCCGCGTCCGCATCGGATGAATTGCTGCTCGATATTCGGCGCGATCTCGATCGTCAACTCGCGCCGTATCGCCGCAAAATGACGGCCGCGCAGTTGGGCGACTTGGAGCGCCGCTACACGCAAAAGCGTTTATTTGAATCGGCGAATGTTCCGCGCCTGAGTCTTTTTTATTTGAGCTAGTTACGCACGGCATTATTTTGAAGTAACGCTATTTTGAAATGACGGGAACCCAAGCGGATGACTTCACCATTTGAAACGAAAATCGAAAAGCTTGTTTACGGCGGCGACGGCCTGGCACATCACGAGCAGAGCACCGTCTTCGTTCCGTTTGTAATTCCCGGCGAAGTCGTGCGCGTCACTCCCGTCGAAGCAAAAAAGAAATTCATTCGCGGAACCGCGGAAATAATTGAAGCTTCGTCCGAGCGCACCGCCGCGCAGTGTCCGCGCTTCACCGTGTGCGGCGGATGCCACTACCAGCACATTCCGTATGACGCTCAACTTCGTTATAAATCTGGAATCCTGCGCGAAACTCTCGCCCGCATCGGACGAATCGAATGGACTGGCGAAATCCACACGCACGCTTCTCCGCCTTTCGGTTATCGCAATCGAGCGCAGTGGACCGTGCGTTCCTCCGGCACTCCGCCGAAACCGGCCATCGGATATTTTCAGCAGTCGTCTTCCGTTCTCGTTCCAACTGACGTCTGCCCGATTCTCGCACCGAAACTTGAATCAAGTCTCGCCGCGCTGTCAGCAGCATTCGCCGAAGGCCGCCTTCCCGGGAATATCACCGGCATCGAATGTTTCTCTGATGCGGCCGGCGAAAAAGTTCTGCTCAATGTCAGCCTCGCGCAAACCGGACAAACAGTCTCAACTCTCGCCGCGCGCTTTCGCGAAATTGTATCGAACGTCGAATCGATTCTCTTCCATGACGAAAAAACGGACGACTATCAGCTTCTCGGCCCCGGCTACCTGCATTACGCAGCCGCAGGACACAATTTCCGCGTCGGCCATCTTTCATTTTTCCAGGTAAATCGTTTCGTCGTGGACGATCTGGTCCGCGCGGTCGTCGGCGATGCGATCGAAGGCGAACATAAACGCGGCCTTGCGTTGGATTTATTTGCGGGCGTGGGATTATTCTCCATTCCACTTGCTGCTCGATATGATCGCGTCATCGCCGTCGAAGGTAACGTCGCCACCGCCCGCGATTTGGAAGCAAACCTAAAAAATCATCCAACCGCCCGCGGACGCCACGTTGACGCAGAATCATTTCTCGCGCGCCACAAAGAACCGGCCGATCTCGTCGTGCTCGATCCTCCGCGCGCCGGACTCACGCCGCCCGCAATTCAGCGGCTGCGCGATTTGGGGCCGTCGAACATCACATATTTGTCCTGCGATCCCGCGACTCTTGCGCGCGATCTCGCCGCATTCACCGGCGCGACCGCGCCAGGCACTCGCTATGAAATCAGTAATATAACTCTGTACGATATCTTCCCGCAGACGTATCATATCGAGGCGCTCGTAAAGCTCCAGCGCATTGGATGAAAATCCCCGGGCTTTGCATCCTGCCCGCTTTCTGCATAGGAATCATAATTGCCGCACTGCACCCCGCGTCGGGGC
>DASYNR010000358.1:0-2420 GCA_036008485.1 Candidatus Acidiferrales bacterium
ACATGTATATCGCAAAATGAATCAGCCCAAAATTATCGTCGTTGGCGGAGGCCTTGCCGGTTTGATGGCCACCATTCGTGTGGCGGAAGCTGGAGTTCCCGTTGACCTGTTTTCAATCGTGCCCGTGAAGCGTTCGCATTCTGTTTGCGCGCAAGGCGGTATCAACGCCGCGAAAAATACGAAGGGCGAAGGCGATTCCACCTGGCAGCATTTTGACGACACCGTTTACGGCGGCGATTTCCTCGCCAATCAAGCGCCCGTAAAGCGAATGTGCGAGGCCGCGCCGGGAATTATTGATTTGCTGGACCGCATGGGCGTTATGTTCAATCGCACGCCCGAAGGAAATTTGGATTATCGGCGTTTCGGCGGCACGCTAATGCATCGCACCGCTTTTGCGGGAGCAACTACCGGTCAACAACTTCTATATGCGCTCGACGAGCAAGTTCGCCGTTACGAAGCCGAAGGCAAAGTAAAAAAATACGAAGGCTGGACGTTCCTTTCCGCGGTAATTGACGACGCCGGCGTTTCGCGCGGCATCTGCGCCATGGATTTGAAAACCATGGAAGTGAAAACTTTCCCCGGGGACGCCACAATTTTCTGCACCGGCGGCAATGGCGCAATTTATTACCGCTCCACGAATTCGGTAGTCTGTACCGGCATGGCCCAGGCCGCTCTTTTCCAGCAAGGCGTTGACTACGCCAACGGTGAATTCATTCAGGTCCATCCGACCGCCATCCCCGGTGAAGATAAGCTCCGTCTGATGAGCGAATCGGCGCGTGGTGAAGGCGGCCGCGTCTGGGTTCCGAAGACGGTCACCGATACGCGCGAACCAAACTCAATTCCCGCCAACGAAAGATTTTATTTTCTGGAAGAATGGTATCCGAAATACGGCAACCTGGTTCCGCGCGATGTTGCCACGCGTGCAATTCACAAAGTTGTATTCGAGTTGAAGCTCGGTCTCGGCGGCCAGCAAGCCGTCTACTTGGACGTGACGCATATTCCGCGAGACGTTCTCGATCGCAAGCTCGAAGGCATTTTGGAAATTTACGAAAAGTTCGTCGGTGTGGATCCGCACGTTGAGCCGATGAAAGTTTTCCCCGGTGTGCATTACACGATGGGTGGAATCTGGATCGACACGGAAAATCAAGCAACGAACGTTCCCGGAATTTACGCCGCCGGCGAATGCGAATATCAATATCACGGCGCGAACCGGCTTGGCGCGAATTCGCTGGTCTCGTGCATTTACGGCGGAATGGTTGCCGGCCCCGCGGCGGTGAAATATGGCCGCTCGCTCGATAAGGGCGCGGCTTCAGTGCCGTCGTCGGTTTTCGAGCGCGAACAAAAGCGCCAGCAGGGAATTAACGAAGCGCTGGTTTCCCAGCAGGGCGATGAGAATCCGATCACAATTTGGAAAGAGATGGGCGACTGGATGACGGAGCACGTCACCGTGACGCGCAAGAACGCGGGCATCGAAAAGACTGACGCTAAATTGCAGGAATTGCTCGAGCGCTACAAGAAGATGAATCTTTCTGATCGCACCAAGTGGTCGAATCAAACGCTTTCCTTCGCGCGCGAGCTTTATAATATGTTGATCCTGGCGCGAGTGATCACTCTCGGCGCGCTGGCCCGGAATGAGTCTCGTGGCGCACACTACAAGCCGGACTTCCCTGATCGCAATGATGCCGACTGGCTGAAGACCACACGCGCAAAATGGGTGAATGGCGAAATTAAATTGACGTACGAAGCGGTGGACACTTCGCTGATTCCGCCGCGCACACGAAAATATTAGCAATTTTGTGGGGACGTAGAGTTTCGAGGAATCATGGCGGAAAATAAAAAGGTCATCGTCAAGGTAAAGCGGCAGCAGACGCCGGACGAGAAGCCGCACTGGGAAGAGTATGAGCTGAACTGGCGTCCGCACATGAACGTCATCATCGCTCTGCGCGATATTGCCGAGCGCCCCATCACGCGCGACGGCAAAACCACCACGCCGATCACTTACGACTCGAATTGCCTCGAAGAAATTTGCGGCTCCTGCGCAATGGTCATCAATGGCCGCGCGCGCATGGCCTGTTCCGCGCTGATCGATCACCTCGATCAGCCCATCCGCATTGAGCCGATGACGAAATTTCCCGTTGTGCGCGATCTTGCCGTCGATCGCAGCGTGATGTTTGAAAATTTGAAACGCGTCAAAGCATGGATTCCGATTGACGGAACCTACGATCTCGGCGAAGGGCCGCAGATTGCGCCGGAAATTCAGGAAAAGGCCTATCCGCTTTCCAAGTGCATCACCTGCGGCATTTGTTTGGAAGTTTGCCCGCAGGTGAATCACAACAGCAATTTCGTCGGCGCGGCAATTGTCAGTCAGGTGCGATTGTTCAATATGCATCCGACGGGTGCCATGCACGCCCGCGAGCGCC
>DASYNR010000359.1:0-4690 GCA_036008485.1 Candidatus Acidiferrales bacterium
CGAACTCCTAAACGAAAATTCCGCGCGTTCCGTTTGGGATCGCGCGAATAAAATGCTGGAAGAAGGTCCGCTGACTGCTCGAGGAATTCTGAAGAAATTCAATGTCCGAGCGCAGTGCACGACGGACGATCCATGTGATGATCTCGCCCATCACAAATCCATCAACGCCTCCGAGAAAGCATTTCGCGTGTATCCAACTTTCCGCCCTGACAAATCTCTGCTCGTAAGCAATCCGGCCATTTTCAATCCGTGGGTCGAGCGTCTCGCTGACGCCAGTAAAACTTCTATCGGCTCGTTCACAATTTTTCTGGACGCCCTGAAGCAGCGCCACGACACTTTCCATTCCATCGGCGGCCGCCTTTCTGATCACGGCCTGAATCATTGCCACGCCAATCCGTGTTCGGATCATGCCGCTGCTGCTATTTTTGATAAAGCTCGCGCAGGACACGCGGCCACCGCGGATGATCACGACGGGTTCGCATCGTTTCTTATGATTTATTTCGGCCAGCTGGACGCGAAACGCGGTTGGACCAAACAACTCCACCTGGGCGCACAACGCAGCGCCAACACCCGCCGCTTAAAAGAACTCGGCCCAGACACGGGATTCGATTCCATCGGTGATTGGAATCAAGCCGCCGCGCTTTGCAAATATATGGATCTTCTCGAACAGGAACATTCACTGCCGAAAATGGTGATCTACAATTTGAATCCCGCCGACAATTATGTTTTCTCCACAGCGATTGGAGACTTTCAAGACGGTAGCGTGGCGGGAAAAATGCAGTTTGGCAGTGGCTGGTGGTTTCTGGATCAAAAAGAAGCAATCGAGTGGCAGTTGAACGCGCTTTCCAATACCGGCCTGCTTTCGCGATTTATCGGGATGCTTACGGATTCGCGTTCGTTCATGTCATTTCCGCGTCATGAATATTTCCGCCGCGTTCTCTGCAACTTATTGGGGCACGACATGGAAGCCGGCGAAATTCCGAATGACGAAAAACTCGTCGGCAAAATGGTGCGCAATATTTGCTTTGCGAATGCAGAAAAGTTTCTCGGGTTAGAACTTCCCACTGCGAAATAATTCGCGCGGTGAACGAAAGAGAAGCGAGGCGAACATGAAAATCCGAAGGCGTGACCTGGGTGCTCTGCTGCCGGCTCTGCTGTTGCCCGGCGCATTGAAGTTGAACGCGATCGCAGCGGATATTCCGACGCTGGAATCCGGCGCATTTCCATTTGATAAATTGGAGCCGAACACCTCTGCGACGGGCTCGATAGCCCGCGCTGTCTTCAAAGGGAAATTGGCAACAGGAGAATTCGTGGAAGTTCACGAAACAGTTTTGCCGCCGGGCGTCGCTCCACATCCGCCGCATCGGCACGAGCATTCCGAAATGTGGCTGATGCGCGAAGGAACTGCCGAATTTACCGTGAATGAAAAAAGTTTTCGCATTGGGCCCGGAGGAGTTGGCTTCGCTGCTTCAAATGATATGCATGGAATAAAAAATCCCGGGAGCGTGCCGTGCGCTTATTACGTGGTTGCGGTTGGACCCGGAGCGGCCGGATCGTGAAGGGCGCGCCAGAAAATTGCCGATGAGATTTTTGTTTTGCGCACAAGTATTCGCTATCGCGCTCTTCGGATTTGCGCTGATTCCAAATGCCACGCCACAGGAACAACTGTTTTCGCAAGTGCGTCCGGCGATGGGGACCACATTCACAATTTTTGTTTACGCCACAAATCAGGAGCGGGCGTCAGAATATTTTGAAATTGCATTTGATGAAATTGAGCGTGTCGAGGAAGCGTTGAGCGATTACCGTCCAACCAGTGAACTTTCGCGGATCAATCGCCTTGCCGCGAATGAAACTGTCACGACCGATCCGGAAGTATTTAAATTTTTGCAGACTTCCATGGAGTTCAGCCGGAGAAGCGGTGGCGCGTTTGACATTACGGTCGGCCCACTTATGCGCGCGTGGGGATTTTTTCGCGGCAAGGGACATTATCCGACGGCGGAAGAACTATTGAACGCGCGCAAATCCACAGGCTGGGAACATGTTCAGCTCGATCCGCAAAAGCGAACAGTACATTTTGATATCGAAGGGATGTCGCTTGATCCCGGTGGAATTGGAAAGGGTTACGTCGTCGAACGCGTCGTAGATCTTTTGCGCGAAGCGGGCGCGAAAACCGCCTTGATTGACGCGGGGTCCAGCACAATTTACGCGATGGGCGCGCCTCCGGGGAAAATTGGCTGGACAATTCAAGTTCCGCGGCCCGGTGACCGCACGCATTCCATTTCAAGCGTCGTTCTGCGCGATACTTCCCTCTCGACATCCGGAAATTACGAAAAGTTTTTCACGCTGAATGGAAAAATCTACTGCCACATTATGGACCCGCGCAGCGGTGAACCCGTGCAGGGCACGATGCAGACGACGGTGATCACTCCAAACGCCACGGACAGCGACGCGCTTTCATTAATAATGTTTGTGATGGGCCCGGAAAAATCTGAAAAGTTACTGGACGAAATTCCGGGCACCAGCGGCATGTGGGTGCTTGGCGAGCCGCAGAAATCAAATGTGATTCAATGGCACTGGCCGGGCACTTCGGCGACGTCGCTGCCAAATATTCTGCCGACAAATCCTCAGATTGCGATTATGAAAGAGGAACAACAATGATCAATCGTCGCCAATTCATTGGCAAAGCCGCCGGCGCAATTGCTGCCGCATCAACACTAAATTCCGTTGGCGCTCTTTCCGCGTTCGGCGAATCGCGCCGCGTGCCGCCATCCGATCAAATTAACCTCGGCATCATCGGTCCTGGCAGCCGCGGACAAACTGACATCCTCGCTTTTCTGCGCGTTCCGGGAGTGCGCATCGCCGCAATGTGCGATGTGTACGAGCCGCGCTTCGATCAAGTGAGAAAAATTACCGGCGAACAAATTCCGGCATTCAAAGATTATCGCCAGCTTCTGGATTTAAAAGGACTTGACGCGGTGATCGTCGCAACGCCTCCATGCTTCCATGAAGAACACGTCGTCGCAACTGTGCAAAGCGGGCGCCACGTTTACGCCGAAAAGGATATGGCTTTGACCGTGGATGCGTGCGACCGCATCGTGGCGGCTGTGAAACGCTCAGGAAAGTTTTATCAAATCGGAACTCAATACCACTACGCGCCGTGGTATCAGGAGGCGCTGCGCAGAATTCATTCCGGCAAGCTCGGAGAGGTCACGCACATTTATGCTTACTGGCATCGCAACTCAAACTGGCGCCGTCCCGTTCCCGATCCGAAAGATGCCGCGCTCGAACAGCTAATCAATTGGCGCTTGTACAAGAAGTGTTCCGGCGGATTGCTCTGCGAGTTGGGCACGCATGAAGCGAATTTTGCAAATTACGCGTTCAATGCAATTCCGGAATCCGTGATGGGGATGGGCGATATCGTGTATTGGAAAGACGGCCGCGAAGTTCCTGACAACGTGCAAGCAATTTTCCGCTATCCCGGCGGCCGTACATTTTCATTCAGCTCTATTACGACAAATCGTTTCGAGGGCGAACAAATTCGCGTTTACGGAACCGGCGGCACGCTCGTGCTGACGCAGGCCGGCGGAATGGCATACTACGAACCGGCCGTCGCGAATTCGGCGGTGCCGCAAGCACTGATTGTCGAACACGGCGTAACTACGGGCGCAAGTTTCGCTGCCGAAATTCCTTACAACGGCGCGGGCGAAGCTCTCGTGGCGCCTGAAGGATTGGAAGGCAACGTAAATTATTTGGCGATGAGCTCGTTCATCGATTGCTTGCGTAACAATAAACGTCCCGCAGCGGATGAGCGCGCCGGATGGAATTCCGGTGTTACAATCGCGCTCGGAAATCTTGCGATCAGCTCCGGCCAGCGCATAAACTTCGCGGATCATATAAAGCCGCAAGCGTCGTAGAATATTTTGCGCGCTTAAGAGCGAACGCAGAACGAAATGCCAAAAGTTTCTTTGTTCATCCCGTGTTTTGTGGACCAGTTAACGCCCGAAGTTGGGCTGGACATGGTTAAAGTTCTGCGCCGCGTCGGCTATGATGTGGATTTCCCGGAAAATCAAACTTGCTGCGGCCAGCCGGCGTTTAACAGCGGATATTGGAATGACGCGCGAGTACTGGCCGAACGATTCGTGGACGTTTTTTGCTCGTCGGAAAATATTGTTTGCCCTTCCGGATCGTGCAGCACGATGGTCCGCAATTTCTACCCGGAACTTCTCGCCGGCAATCCGAAGCTCGACGAAGCAACGAAAATAGGCCGGCGCGTATTCGAGTTTTCCGAATTTCTAATTAAAGTAGCGAAGGTCACCGATGTCGGCGCATCTTTTCCGCATCGCGTCGCATACCACGATGCTTGCCACGCGCTTCGAGAACTTCATCTAAAAAATGAGCCGCGCGAATTGCTGCGGCATGTCCGTAATCTTGAATTGGTCGAAATGCCTTACAGCGAGGACTGCTGCGGTTTCGGCGGCACGTTCGCTACGAAATTTGCGATGATCTCGGGTGCGATGGGCGATACAAAAACCGGAAATGCAGAGACATCCGGCGCCGAGTATGTCACTTCCACCGATCCAAGCTGCCTGCTGCATCTCGACGGTATTCTGCGAAAACAAAACTCCAAGGTCCGCACGATCTATTTGGCAGGTATCTTGGCTCAAACAATCGCGGCCACGGGAGCGACTTC
>DASYNR010000360.1:0-7841 GCA_036008485.1 Candidatus Acidiferrales bacterium
ATCGCAAATGTTTTGTTGATCGCCGGAATCGAAATGGTCGGCCTCGCCGTGGCATTTCCAATTTCCATTGGCATCGCGCTCGTCGAAGGCGTCGTGCTGAGTTATCTGATTCAGCCGAAAGGCAGTTCTCTATTTTTGGCGCTCGGAGTCGGAATGGCGCTCCTCGCAGTAATTCTAATTGGCAAGGCCTACGGCGCTCTGCCTTCCGGAAACAAATTGGCTCCGCGAAAAGGCGTAATCGTCTGCATCATCTCTGGACTGCTCATGGGCGTGTGGGCGCCGTTCGTCACCAAATCAATGACGGCCGCACAGCCACTGACTCCCTACACCGTTTCCGTTTTGTTCACCTTCGGCGCGCTCGTCTGCTGTTTTTTCTTCAATATTTTTTTGATGAAGCACCCGCTCATCGGAGAGCCGGTCAGCTTCGCCGGATATTGGAGCGCCTCAGGCTCCTATCACGCGCTCGGATTATTAGGCGGCGCCGTCTGGGGCGTCGGCACAGTTTTTAATCTTGTCGCAGCAAGTTTAGTTGGCGTGCCGATTTCTTACGCCATCGGACAAGCGTCACCCATGATCGCCGCGCTTTGGGGCGTTTTCGTCTGGCATGAATTTCGCGGTGCAAGTTCGCGCGCGCGAATGTATCTCGTCGGAATGTTCGTTTGTTATTTGCTCGCGCTGGCTCTGATCGCGCACGCGTATCAAGTTTCATAACCGCGTCAAATTATTCGGAGACCTTGAAATGCCCGAAAAATGGATTACCGTCCTCGGAAGTTTCGTCGCCGACTTGGCCTTCCGCACCCACAAAGTTCCCGTGTGGGGCGAAACAATTCTGGGATCGGATTTTCAACTCGGCCCCGGTGGAAAAGGATCGAATCAAGCGGTAGCCGCCGCGCGGCTCGGTGGCAAAGTTAGTTTCATCAGCAAACTTGGCCGCGATCCTTTTGGAGATTTGGCGCGGAAAACTTATGCGCAAGAAGGAATTGACACGCGTTTTGTTTTTGAATCAAAGGAATACGCTACCGGCGGCGCCGCAATCATCCTCGACGAAAAAACCGGCGAAAATGCCATCATCGTTTTTCCCGGCGCGTGTTTTCATGTAACGCCCGCGGAAATTGATCAAGCCCGCTCGCGAATTTCGGAATCGTCCGTATTTCTCACCCAACTCGAATTGCAAATTCCCGCCGTCGAACACGGTTTGCGAATCGCGCACGAACTGGGCGTCACCACAATTCTAAATCCCGCTCCGGGACTGCCTCTGCCGCCTGGCATTTTTGCAAATTGTGATTACGTAACGCCCAACGAATCCGAAGCCGCCACGCTAACCGGAATTCCTGTCGCAAATATTGCGGATGCCGAACGCGCCGCGGACATTCTTCTAACAAAAGGCGCGCGCAATGTCGTAATCACACTCGGCGCGCAAGGCGCTCTCGTGAAAAATTCACGACTAAGAATTCACGTCCCTGCAATTGACGCCGGCCGCGTCGTGGAAACAACCGGCGCCGGCGATGCCTTCAACGGCGGATTTGCCATCGCTCTCTCGGAAGGCAAGGACGCCGTCGCTGCAACTCGATTCGGATGCGCCGTCGCCGGAATTTCTGTCACGCGCGCCGGTACCGCGCCTTCCATGCCAGCGCGCGCGGAAGTGGAAGCTCTCCTGGCGCGCACGACTTGAATTAATTTGAAAGTGGAAGTTGCGTAGCAATGCCGATTCAGTGCGGAGGTTCTTTCGCTATCTTTATTTTTTTGCGCTTCACCGCGGACATAAACTCCGCGTAGTCAATTTCAGTTTGGTCCGCATAATCCGACGCAAAGTCCGTAATCGCCTTCACCAGTTTCATTCCGCTGCCGCAGTAGCCGTGAATCGCGCACATATCGCCGGTGCGCGCGTGTCCGCGCGCCAATAATTCACCAGCGACGGTCGCCAAACTCGCCAGGCCATCACCTTTCAACATTTCCAAATCGATGCTTCCTTTGCGGTCGTTCAACTGCCGCACCAAATATTCGTGTCCGCCAAATTCCGTCCAGCCCAATAAAGGATCCGACTGCGGCTGAATCGCTCGCTGTCCTTCAGCCACGCGCCGGCCCGCATGTTTGTACCGTGCATCGTCAACGTATGACGCATACGCGGACTTCACTTCCTGTTTGATTTGCATGAACAGCGGATCTTTCGGACCGTTGCCCTCCAGCAGCACCACGTAATCGCGCAATCCAACGCTGCCCACTCCCACAACTTTAAATCCCACTCCAATCGGGCGGAAAAGATCGAACAGGTGTCTTCGTTCAGGAGCCAATCTTTCGCGATACAATTTCAGTGACGCTAAAACTTTCTGCGCTTCATTTCCCTTCACTCGCCACAGCACCGGCGGAAGGTGCCGGCACTGGCGCTGGCCGCGTCCATCCAGATAGGTATATTTTTTCAGCAGCGCCAGCGGCTTCACTCGTTTCGATTCCGCCATTACCGCCTGAATTGTGCGGTTACTTTCTTCACGTTCGATGAAGTGCCGCGCAACCTGCAGAATCGGCTCTCTCGAAAACTCGTCCATCGAAACGGAATAGGCGCCCGCGAAAATCTCCGCGGCCGCGCGGCACACCGCGCGTTTTTGTCCGGCTTCACGGCCCGCAAGAATAATGCTGGTGGCCATGCGCTTCACGTCCCATTCCCACGGGCCGTGAATTGTTTCGTCGAAATCATTCAAATCGAAAATTAAATTTCCAGCTGGCGAAGCAAACGAGCCCATATTTTGCACGTGCGCGTCTCCGCACAATTGCACGCAAAGACCAGACCGCGGCAATCGCGCCAGATCCGCCGCCATAATCGATACAGCTCCGCGGAAAAATGCAAACGGAGAATGCGACATCCGGAAATATTTTATGGGCATTAAATTCGCGCGGTGTCCCGCCGTCGAAGCAAGCAGCACTTGTATCGGATCAAATGTCCGCCGCTTCGCATGCAGCTCGCCCTGTGCGCTCCGGCTCAAAGCGCGGCGCCGGCTCTTCCCATATTCCATTCGTTGACCTACGGTTTTCATGGTTTGCAGGTGGGCGATAGTAGCAAAAAAACAGCGGCCCCGGCGAAGAAGAAATCTCGCCGGGGCCGCTTAGCTTACTTACCTCGTGGCTTTTCGCTTCGCGTTGTCTTTATTTCCCAACCGCCAGAATCGTGAACGAATCCGGCAGCATCGGGCCACCGCGTCCTCGACCTCCCCGTCCGGGTTCCGGAGGAGGCGTGCCTGCTGGAGGCGTTGGAGGCGGCCCATACTCCGCCGCGATTAGCAAAATGTGATTTGTTTTGCTATCGAGCGTTAGTGTTTTGGCGCGCGGCATAGTCTTCAAGTTTTGTTCTACAACGAAGCTTGTTGGACTATTTTCCTTGATGATGGTCAGCGTGCCATCGCTATTCGAGCTGAACGCTTCCATTGTCGCGGGATTGAATGTGGCGCCATCCGTGCCGTTACCGATCGGAAGAGCATCAAGTATTTTTCCGTCCTCTGAACTGAGTATCACCATTGTCGGCGGCAGATTCTTCTGCTGATCGCCGTGGCAGGATGCGAACAGAACGTGGTTCTTCGCATCGAATCCGAGTCCGCCCGGCCCTTGGCCCTTTGCGGAAATATCCCAGTGCGCGGTGACGGTCAGAGTTTTTGCGTCCACTGCGGCAATCTGATCTTTGTCTTCCATATCAACATACAAATGTCCCTTGCCATCGGTCACGGCTTGTTCCGGGGAACCGCCAAGATCCATCGTGCCAGCGATAGTACCGTCGGCGGTGTTGATGATCGTGGCGTTCGGCGTCCTGTGGCTAAAAATCCAAACGCGCTGGTTGAATGGATCGAACAGGATTCCGTCCGGTCCACCCTGAACATCAATCGTCTTGATCACGGCCAGCGTTTTGGTATCCCACATCACTACCGGGCTGCTGCTGGCGAAGCCGTGGCCCGACTTCGGATCGACAGCGGCGCCTGCAGCGCTGTAGCCAACGATCTCATTCACCAACTCAAGTGTGTCAAGGTTGTAGACAGAGATACGCGATTTCGGTGCGTCCGGAGCGGCATTCGGACCGTTCTGCCCTCGGCGCGCAACATACAACTTTCGGCCATCGGAATCGGCATAGACGTAATCAAAATTGCCCGCGCCGCCGACCTTTGCAGTCTTCACCACGGAATATGGACCTGTTGAGGGTGCCTGCGCGATGGCGATGGATGCCAGCAGCGCGAGTGCTACAACTGAAAGTACGTAAAATCGTCGCATTAAATTCTTCCTCCGTTTGTCAGAAACTCGTGATCCAGTAATTTGGGCTGTGATTCGGATGTAGTGTACACCCGCTGAATGTTAAAGGATGCTTAAGCGATTGCCGGCCCTCACGCTCAAGAAGCTCGGCCACGGTTCACGGTGTTTAGCGCACGCCATGTCTCCTTAGAACTTTCCTAACTTCGACGCTACCGCCAATCTTATCGGGAAGTGTTGCCCCGGCATTCAGCAACGTATCAACCGTGCCCGCGTAATCACCTTTGTCTGGCGCCCATCCGTGTTCCGAGCCGTAGATCGCCCATCCCAAAGGCGTGTCATGGTAATCGTTATCCCTGTTTTCGATTTCGGGATGGCATGCCAGAATCATGCCGATCATTTCGACATTTCCATGCCATGCCGCCCAGTGCAGCGGCGTCGCATGATGCTGACTAAACGTGCCGGTGACCGGTAATCCCGCAGCGATCATCAAACGAACTGCTGTCGTATTATTATTCCGGGCGGCGTGTGCAAGTTGTCGCCGGCCGGCAGCGGAAAGCGTGGCGGAAAGATTTGGATGCGCCGCGAGCAATGATTTCGCCTGTGATTCATCGCCCAACCAACAAGCATTTACAAGTTTTTCATCGGCAGGACACTGTTCCATCAAGAAATTAAATATATCCGCGTGACCGAATGCCTTTGCAATTTGAGGCGCGGAGACATACCAGCCCAATTCCCATTGCAAAATTGTCCCACCGTTTTTCGGGCTGATCATCGGAAAATATTCGTCACTCACTCGCATACGGACACATTCCGGATCATTCTTGAGATGTCTGCGCGCGAGATCTATATCGCCCAACGCCGCAGCCATCAAAATATCGCTGCGGCTTCCGCGCTGAATCAGGAATCGGCAAATCGACTGACGTGACTTAATCATGTATTGCGCCGCAGTGGATTCGTGGTCCACATCGCGCGCGTCAATCTCAGCGCCGTGATCGAGCAAGTATTCCGCGATTTCAATTGAAACCGCGAAATGCAAAGGAGTTTGTCCGTCTCCTCCGCGAGCGTGAACTAATTCCGGGTCTGCTTCGACAAGTTCGCGAAGTTTCTCAAGCAATCCTAATCGCGCCGCGGAATGAATGGTGACGCGAGCGCCGCGTTCAATCGCATACGCTGCAAGCGCAGGCTCAGCGCAATCCAGCAGGTCGAATCCGCCCGCCCAAAACTGGCTTTTCGCGTTGATGTCCGCTCCGGCGTCGAGCAACGCATCCAGCATTGCGCGGCTGCGGACACGAATAATCGCGGGGGAATCAAACCCTTCGATGGGTTCGTTGATATTCGCTTTCAATTCAGGAAATCGATTCAGCAGTTTGCGCATCGCAGGCGCATCGTCATCGCGCAAAGCTTTTCTCGCCAGCGCGACGGGATCCACCGGCGCCGCCGCAAGTGATTCGACGCGTTCCTTCAACTTCGCCCAGGTTTCAAATCCATATTCGCGCGCAATCAAATATTGCGCGTCAGATAGTCTCGGGCGGATTTTTCCCGGCAGTGAATTAAACTTTTCAATTGCTGCGGGCTTTTTTTGCTGAAATTCGCGAAGCAATGCCTTCGCTTGTTTCTTCAAATGTTCAAGGTTGGGACGATCAGGTAATTCCGGCGGCATAACGCCTCCTTCTTTCGCGCCCGATGTCCGCTATGACGGGCAGAAGAGAGGCTAATCGTCATAACAATTGAAAAACCAGGTGGGATAATCCCTTCCCGCGGACGGGGTGCAACCTGCTTTGCGAAGGCAAGTTTAGCAAAGCCGCAGAAATATTTTCAAAAAACTTTCGTTTTAAATGCTAGCGCTTCCATTGCGGAGAAAGCGGGATTACACTCGCGGCCTATGCGAACTCCAAATTTGAAAGTGATTGCAGCAGCCGCGTTCTGTATCGCATTTTCTCTTAGCGGAGTTGCGTTCGCCCAATCGACGGCGCCAGCCAAAAAATCCCCAGCCGAATTGGACGCGCTCGCAAAACGGCTGATTGCCGAGCAGCATGTGGTCGGCGCTTCAGTCCTTATCGCGCAGAACGGAAAAATCTTATTGCATGCGGGATATGGATTCGCCGACTTGGGATTGGAAGCACCTACGAAAGATGAAACTGTTTATCACATTGTTGGCCCGATGCTTCCTTTCACCGGAATCGCGGTGATGCAACTTGTGGAGCGCGGAAAACTTTCGCTGGATGACGACATCTCAAAATACATTCCCGAATTCCCGATGCAAGGGCATCGCGTGAGCGTTCGTCAGTTGCTGAATCACACTTCCGGAATTGTGGACTATCACTATCTGGGTGATCCAATTGAAGCCACCAGCCGCGAACCAAAAGCGCTGGACGAAGTGATGGCGCTTTACGCCGGAAAAGATTGGGTGAATGAGCCGGGGAAAAAATGGGATTGGTCGATTTCTGGATTTTCTTTACTTGTGACGATCGTCGAACGCGTGACCGGAGAAAGTTTTCCCGACTACGTACAGCAGAACATTTTCGCGCCGGCGGGAGTGAAGTCCACCACCTATTGCGATGATTTTTCCGTGGTGCATGGACTTTCGCACGCGTATCGCCGATTCGGCGCGGGCTACGAACCAGCGAATGAAGACGACATGGCCTACAACTCCGACCTGCGATTCTGCAGCACCGTCGGTGACCTGCTGCAATTGTGGCGCGCCATTTCTGAAAAGAAACTGGTGAGCGCTGAAACTTTCAAGAAGATGTCCACGCCTGAAGGCGTCGCGATGCAAATGAGTCCAACCGATCCGAACGCCCATTATGGTTTCGCGCTTTCTATGAATCAGGAAGAGGATCACAAGCGCCTCGGCCAGCACGGTTCGCTGATGGGATACAGCGGAAGTCTTTACGATTTTCCTGCGGATGGATTAACGATCGTCGTGCTTACAAACACAGAAGGGCAAAACGCATATGCCATCACTCGATCGCTTGCGCGCGCTGTGCTTGGACTGCCGGATTTATCGGCCGCTGGGGGCGGAGGAAATTCTGCGGAGAGAGTTTTGCCGGACCAACCGACGACGTCCGCTGAACGCGCGCAGGTTTCGGGAACATACGTTTTGAAATTGGAGCGCCTCACTCCGCAATTGCACGATTCCTTCGCGCAATATCGGCGGACGTATCGCGTGTTCGACGAAAATGGGCGATTGATGATTGAAGCGTTGGGCGGAGTTCCGGAGCGATTGTTCAAACAAGAAGATGGCAGCTTTGCGATGCGAACTTCGCCGCGCGCGGCCATCACATTTGTGATAAAGGATGGACGCGCAACGTCGATGACGATGAATAATTCCGGAATGGGCGCGCCGCTTTCTGGTCCTTGCGTAGGCGACGCGGATCCTCGAACATTTCACATGCAGCGGCAATTAACGATTCGGTGAGAGGGTGATTCACATGAAGAAGCTTTTTCTCGCGTCCATAATTCTCTTGATAGTGATCGCGCCACTTGGCGCGCAAAAACCGGATCCATCCGCGGCGAAATTATCCGCGCCCGCCGCGAATAGTTTGCCAACGACGGTGCCGAATGAATTGACCGCGCCCGACGTGCAAGTTTTTCTGGATGGACTAATTCCGGCA
>DASYNR010000361.1:0-6284 GCA_036008485.1 Candidatus Acidiferrales bacterium
CCAACGCCGATCATTCCGACGAATACACCGAGCACGATGCGCGTGCCGAGCTTATTGCGTTCCATTGACTTAAACATTCAACGAGTCCCCTTAACCCTGAGCGAGCCACTGATTATACATGAAGATGCGTGCGCGAGGCTCCAACGGAATCGTAAAGAATCGCCCAGCTTGGAATCGCAACCCGATGTCGGCCGCAGGCTGTTGCGCCTGCCGAAATTGCTGCGCTTGCGTTTGTTTCTCCGCTGTGGCCGCTGTGCTAAATTGCGAACAGGCCTGAAATTTCGGCTTAAACATGCGTGGAAGCTCACAACCCGAACTACCTCGACAAAAAGTAAATCGCGTCGAGGTTTACTGGACCGCCGTCACTTACAAGACGGTGATGATTTACTGCGTGCTGGCGCTGGCGCTCGCAATAGGCGTGATTTATTTGATGAATCCCGCGTTCGTTGACAAAGTGATTGGCCGCGTCGAGCAGAAATTTGCGGGCAACGAAGCCGACGCCGGACCGTTGACGCCCGGACAAGTTCGATTTGTAAGCTCGAATGGTTCAGTGCAAGTTAAGAAAATGAATTCGGTGACGTGGACAAATGCGGAACCCGGAAACACTTTGGACAAAGGCGATTTGATTCGCACTGGCGGCGACGGTTTGGCGCGGCTTGCATTTCCTGACGGAACTACTTACACGGTTAAGGCAGACACCTTTGTGACGGTGGAAGAAAATTCCGTGGCGAAAGATAAATCCACGAACGTCGCAGTGCACATCAGTTCTGGTGCGGTGGATTTGACGACGCCCGCATGGGATTCGCCGAAATCAACCGCGGGGGTTTCTTTCGCGGATGCGCACGCTTCGATGAAAGAGAATAGCCGCGCGGCAGTGCATAGCGACGGAAAGAGTAACGAAGGTGACATCACTTTGATGGCCGGTGGTGCGGACGTGAAGACGCCGACCGGAAGCGTTTCGCTGAATAAATGGGAAAAGGCCGCAGTTGCGCCGGGCACTGGAATCGTGAAATCAAATGTTCTAGCACCGCCGGATCTGGTTGCGCCGCTGAATATGCAGCCGCTGATCGAACCCGATCCGAAACTGGCGAAGATTTCATTTGAGTGGAAGCCCATTCCCGAAGCGGTGGATTATGTGTTGAAGATCAGCTCGAATGCGGCGTTCAATTCGGTGGCGAAAGAGCAGCATGTCAGCGGCACGTTAACCGAAGTGACCGGACTGGACCCCGGCGAATATTTCTGGAACGTGATCGCGGTTGGGCCTGGGAAAAAAGAAAGCGAAGCGAGCGATACTTATAAATTCACCGTCGTCGCGCAAGGCAAAGGCGGGGATATGTTGCTGGTGGTGGATGAAACCGTGCTGCACGGAAGCGTGGTCGAAATTATCGGTCACACAGAACCGAGCGCGGCGCTCATCATCAACGGAAATAACGTGGCGGGCATTAAGCCGGACGGACATTTCAGTTATTTCACTGAGCCGCTTTCCAAAGGCAGCCATACGATCATGATTACGGGACAGAATCGCAGAGGCGGCATGAAGAATTTTCCAATACAAATTGTAATTCCGTAGAACGCTAAAAAATTTTGCCGATTTGTTTTGGTTCATTTGTGAACAGTTTTTTTGTAGAAAGCTTTTGTGACAAGCTTGATCAATCCGGCAGCACATGATCCGGAATGGCCGCGGCGGCGGACACGGGTAATGCGGCCTTAAATCTGAGGGGAAAAATGTCGAAGAGCGGATACAACTTCCGGTCGGTGTTCAGTTTATTTTCGTCCGACCTGGCCATTGATTTGGGTACGGCGAACACGCTGGTATTTTCCAAAGGCAAAGGCATCGTCGTAAATGAGCCGAGCATTGTCGCCATCAATAAAAACACCGGTGAAGTGGTGGCGGTGGGAAAAGAAGCGAAGGACATGCTCGGGCGAACGCCGGGCAACGTCGTCGCCATCAAACCGATGAAGGACGGCGTGATCGCCGACTTCAAGGTGACGGAAAAAATGCTCACCTACTTCATTCAGAAAGCGCACAACCGGCGCATGCTCGTTCATCCGCGCATTGTGATTGGAGTGCCAAGCGAAATTACGCCCGTGGAAAAACGCGCGGTGCAGGACTCAGCATATCGTGCGCACGCGAGCGAAGTTTATCTGGTGGAGCAGGCCATGGCCGCCGCGATTGGCGCGGGCCTGCCCATTGAAGAGCCGTCTGGAAACATGGTCGTCGATATCGGCGGCGGAACTACCGATATTGCGGTCATCTCGATGAGCGGCATTGTCTACTCGCGGTCGGTGCGCGTGGCCGGAAACGAAATGGACGAAGCCGTGATGCACTATTTAAAGCGCAAATATAATTTGCTGGTTGGCGAACGCACTGCAGAGCAAATCAAAATGGAAATTGGCTCCGCGTATCCTCTGGAAAAACCGCTGACCATGGAAGTGAAAGGCCGAAATTTAATTGAAGGCGTGCCGCGAACCGTCACGATTGACGACAGCGAAATTCGCGAAGCTCTTTCTGAATGCGTGGCCACAATCTTGAATGCTATTCGCGTGGCGCTGGAGCGCACACCTCCGGAATTGAGCGCGGATATCAGCGACCGCGGAATTGTTCTGACCGGAGGCGGCGCGCTCATCAAAAATCTCGATAAACGCATCCGCGAAGAAACTGGATTGCCGGTTTCCGTTGCGGATGACCCGCTCGCGTCTGTGGTTCTCGGCACGGGCAAAATGCTTTCGGACTTCCGTCTACTTCGTCTCGTTTCCATTGATTAAGGTGAGGGACTGATGCTCGCTGTTCCCGGACGTCATCGCTCACTCGCGCTGCTCGGCGCGGTTCTGCTCGCGCAAGTGTTGCTGCTCGCCGTGCAAATTCGGCGGGACACACAACGCGTGCGGCTAATCCGAGTGTGGGCGGTCGGTGCGGTGACGCCATTTGAACGCGCGGGAACGTGGAGTATCACGAAAGTTCGTGACACGTGGAACGGTTACTTCGCGCTGGTGCACACGCATCGCGACGATCAGGCGATGAAAGCGGAAATGGACCGCCTGAAAATTCAGAACGCGGAATTGCAGAGCCAGTCTGCCGAAGCGCAACGTTATGCCGCGATGCTGGGATTCATCAACGAGCACACAGAAGTTCCTATGGTGGCCGCTCGAGTATTCGCCGCGAGTGCAGATAGCACCAGCCACACTTTTTACATTAATCGCGGCGAGCATGAAGGCATCCGTCGGGACATGGCCGTGATCACAGCCGATGGAGTCGTAGGAAAAGTTCTTTACGTTTATGGGCACGTATCCAATGTGCTGGAGATTACGGATCGCGATAGCGGAGTCGGCGCTCTGCTGGCGGATTCACGCATACAAGGGCCGGTCGGCGGAACAGGCGAGCCGTTGATGGTGATGAAATACGTGAGCAATGACGACGATGTGAAAGTGGGGCAGCAAATCTTGACTTCGGGACAGGACCAAATTTTTCCGAAGGATTTGCCAGTCGGCACAATCACGGAAGTGAAACCCGGCACGCCATTTAAATTGATTCGCGTGAAGCCCGCCGCGCATTTGGATCAACTGGAAGAAGTGATGGTGCTTCTGACACGCCAGGAATTGACAACGAAGCCTTCAGCTGCACCAGCGAGCACGACGCCGGATGTTCCTGCGCCAACAACGCCACCGGCGAAACACTGAACCGTACATTGATATAGAGAAGCTATAGACAAAACTACCGTGCCCGATTATCCCCAAACCGAAACTCACATAGAAGTCCACAAGTTCCGCGTGTGGGCGGTAGTGGCCGTCGCAGCGGCGGCGCTACTTCTACAAAGTTTTATTCCAGTGTACTTTCCACGCCTGCGGATATTGGAACTTCCGCTGCTGATCACACTTTATTTTGGATTCAGCCAGCGCAATCCTTCTTCCGGATTGCTTTTGGGAATGGTAATTGGACTCGTGCAGGATAGCTTGGGCAGCTCGATTATTGGACTTTACGGCATCGCAAAAACGGTCACCGGATTTCTGGCGTCCTCCTTTGGTTCACGAATTGATGTGGATAATCCGCTCAGCCGGTTCGGGCTGACGGCAGGGTTCTTCATCATCCATCAGGGAACCTATGTTCTAACGCGGCGGCTGCTGCTCGGCGAGTCGGAAGTATTTTTCACCTCGCATCTCGCGATTGCGGCGGGTGTGAATGCGGCGCTGGCTGCGTTGCTGTTTCCACTTTTGGACAAGCTTCGACTGCCAAGTTGATCGAGTTTCGACTGGTAATCCAAATCATTTCAACCACTTCGAGTACCGCTCGACTTCGCTGCATAACCGGAACATTGCAAAACGGGAAGACGCGGATACTTCGGAAAATTTTCGTCCGTAGCGGAAAGTCCGCAGAAATAAAATTCCGAACCGCGCGCGGATTCAATTCGCCGCGCATGAGTGCAGTCCGCACAAAGACCGATGCGGGCGCGCTGCAAATCTGAAGATAGTTCGCTGGTCACGCTAAGAGCATATCGCAGTGAAGCTCCGCTGAGTGGCGCAAAGGGAGTTGCGTAAAACGCACACATGTCCGCGCACTCTTATTGCACCAACATAGTGCAGGTGCTACTGTAAATTGTTCCTCACAGAAGGTTGAGTAAGCGTGGCGTCCGGTCTCGGTAACGATAATCGATTGCCTCAAGGGCGGCTGGCGGTAGTTTCCTACGCGATTGTGGGATTAACTCTGCTTCTGCTCGCGGGATTTTGGAAGCTGCAAGTTCTCGACTCTGGCCATTATTCCGAACTCGCCGAAAAAAATCGCATACGCACAATTCCCCTGATTGCTCCGCGCGGCCGAATGCTGGATCGCAACGGACGCGTGCTCGTCGATAATTATCCTTCATTCAGCGTTTTACTTTTGCGCGATGACATGTCCATCGTGAATAAGGCGCTGCCGCAAATCGCGGAGGGTTTGGGCCTTTCTCCGGAAGATATTCATCAGCAATTGGACGCCGCGAAGTACCTCGCGAAGTACGAACCCATCGTAATCAAACCGGAAGCCAGCCAGGCTGATATCGCCTACATCGAATCGCATCGCGCGGATTTGCCCATGCTGGAAATGATTTCGATGAGCCGGCGGCGCTATCCCTCGGATGGATTTCTGGCCGGTGCGATCGGCTACGTCGGAGAAGTCAGCGAAAATGAAATCGATGCGAGTGACGGTAAATTGCGGCCGGGCGATATGTCCGGAAAAGCGGGACTTGAAAAACAATATAACGATATGTTGATGGGCACGGACGGTCTGCGGCGCGTGATTGTAAATAGCGTCGGCAAAGAAACGGGCCGGCTGGAACAAACGGAAGCAATTCCCGGAAAACCAATTACGCTCACAATTGATTACGACGTGCAGGCCGCTGCGGAAGCCGCGCTGGGAGACATGAAAGGCGCCGTGGTTGCGATGAATCCGCAGAACGGCGAAATTTTGGCGTATGTAAGCCATCCCGCGCCGGATCCGAATTCGTTTGCGGTGCGCGTCTCAAAGCAAGAATGGCAACGGCTGAATTCCGATCCAGATTTGCCGCTGATGAATCGCGTGATTCAAGCGCAACTCGCGCCGGGCTCTGTTTTTAAAATTATCACCGCTACGGCGATGCTTGAATCAAAGGGTGTGCCTGAAACTTTCACAGCATTTTGTCCGGGGCAGGCGACATTTTACGGACGCGTGTTTCATTGCTGGCAGCCGAAGGGACACGGCACGGTAAATCTTGAGGAAGCGATCGCGGAATCCTGCGACGTATTTTTTTATAACGTCGGAATGCGATTGGGAATTGATCGCTTATCTTACTTCGGCTCCGGCGTCGGACTTGGAAAGCGCACCGGAATTGATCTGCCCAGCGAAGAAGGCGGCCTGATGCCCAGCGAGGAATGGGTGCAGCGCGTGCAGCATCGGGCATGGTATCCCGGCGAAACAATTTCTGTTGCCATCGGCCAGGGAGCAATCACGACGACGCCATTGCAGCTTGCGCGAAGTATTGGCGGCATTGCGTTAGGCGGAGTTTTCAAAGTTCCGCATCTGCTGAAGTCGCTGGACCCCGGGCCGGGAATGCGATTTCCCATTTCAGAGGATACCGTCGAAAAAGTCACTCAGGGAATGGAAGATGTTGTTGATCCCAAATTCGCTGGCGGCACTGGTCACGTTGCCTTTATTAAAGGCGTCGAGCTTTGCGGCAAATCCGGCAGCGCGCAAACAATCGGCGCGGAAGGTTTAGCGAAGGCGAAGAATCGCGCGGACTTCAAAGACAACGCGTGGTTCGTGGGATTCGCGCCGC
>DASYNR010000362.1:0-3318 GCA_036008485.1 Candidatus Acidiferrales bacterium
AGAAAAACTTCTCGCGCTGCAAGCAACATATGCGGCGATGAATCCACGGGGGCCGAAGACCGAAGCCGAAGACCGCATGGTTGGATTTTATCCGCACTGTGCTTTCAATTTGAGTCCTCGCGCGGCCTCGATTGATACGCCGCTACATTCGTATATTTCGGCACGCGACGTGGATCACATGCATCCGAATTCGATTATTGCCATTGCCGCAGCGAAACGCTCCAAAGAATTGACTGTGGAAATATTCGGCGGCGAGATGGCGTGGACTCCGTGGCTGCGGCCGGGACTGGAATTGGGATTGGAGCTTCAGCGAATATTTAAGAGCAATCCAAAGTTGAAGGGTGTCGTACTCGGCCAACATGGAGTGATTAATTGGGCGGACGGCGGTAAAGAATGTTACGACGTGACGCTGAATTTGATCGAGCGCGCGGCGGAATATATTGAAGCACGCGACAAGGGCGACAAAACTTTCGGCGGCGCGAAGTACCGTTCCCTTTCCGATGCGGAGCGAGACGAAATACTTTTTGAATTGCTGCCGTGGTTGCGCGGAGAAGTTTCGCAGGAGCGCCGATTCGTTGCCACAATTCATTCCGATGCTACGATTTTGCGATTTGTGAATAGCAATGACGCGCCGCGTCTCGCTGCGCTGGGCACTTCTTGTCCGGACCATTTTCTGCGCACTAAAATTAAGCCGCTCTATGCCGATTGGAATCCCGCGAAGGAAAGCGTCGAACAGTTGAAACAGAAGCTGACGGCGGGCATGGAGCAATATCGCAAGGATTATGCGGAATATTACAACCGCTGCAAGCATCCGAATTCTCCGGCGATGCGGCAATCCAATCCGACGGTGATGCTGATTCCGGGAATCGGAATGATTGCGTGGGGCAAAGATAAAAGTGAATCGCGTGTGACCGCGGAATTTTACAACTGCGCGGTGGAAGTAATGCGCGGCGCCGAAGCAATCGACGAATATATCGCGCTGCCGCAACAGGAAGCTTTCGACATTGAATACTGGCTGCTTGAGGAAGCGAAGCTGAAGCGCATGCCCGCGGAAAAAGAATTGGCGCAGAGAATTATCGTGGTGATCGGCGCTGGCAATGGAATTGGCAAAACAGTTGCACATCGGCTGGCGCGAGAAGGCGCGCAAATTATTTGCGCTGATTTCAATACTGATGCTGCCGTAGCGACTGCGAAGGAACTTACGGATTTATACGGAGTGGGCATCGGCGTTGCCGGCACAGGAATTTCAGGAGGCGGCCCAGCCATCGGACTGCCGGTGAACGTAACGGATCGCGCGAGCGTCCGCGAAATGTTGAAGCAAACAATTTTGGCGTACGGCGGAGCGGACTCAATTGTTGTAACTGCGGGAATTTTTGTTCCGCCGGACGACACCGGCCATGTGACGGACGAACAGTGGAAGCGCACGTTTGAAATTAATGTGATGGGCAGCTATCTGGTGGCGGATGAAGCGGCAAAACTTTGGAAGCGGCAAGGATTACGCGGCAGCATTGTGCTGACGACGAGCGTGAATGCGTTTGTGTCGAAGAAAGGTTCGATTGCTTACGATACGTCAAAGGCCGCGGCGAATCATTTGGTGCATGAGTTGGCGATTGAACTCGCTCCGTTGGTGCGCGTGAATGCGATAGCGCCGGCAACGGTGATCGAAGGTTCGACGATGTTTCCGCGCGATCGCGTGATAGCTTCGCTAAAGAAATACGATATTCCGTTTAAGGAAGACGAAGACACGGAAGCACTGCGCCGCAAGCTGGCCGATTTTTACGCGCAACGCACTTTGACGAAGCGAGCCATCAGTACCGAAGATCAAGCTGAGGCGGTTTTCTTTCTCGTCTCAGAACGGTCGGCGAAGATCACAGGACAAACAATCGTTGTGGATGGCGGCCTGCCGGAAGCTTTTCTTCGATAGTCTTCGCTTTTTGAAAACTCAATTACGCATAACTTGAAACAGCGGACGCATTTTTCTTGCCGCGTTCCCGCGTAATGCGTTCCAGATATCCGCTTTGGCGGAACGCATCCATTGGATCAGCGGGCAGGCCATGCGATTTCGCCCAGTCCTGAACTGCGGGACGCACGTCGGTGGAATACGCGTCTTTCAGGCAGGATTCTGCGTCAACCAGCGCGCACTTGGTTTGAAAATCGGCAAGCCGCGCGTGATCCACAATCGCGGCCTTCGCAAATAATTCTTGTGCAGTCGTAACAGTCTGAATCATCGCTTCGATTTTGCCTTTCAAATTGTGGCTCTGATCGATCATGTAAGCGGTGTCGGCGCGCTTTTTGGTTTCCCATTCAAAGAAACTTATTTCATGGAATATCCGAAAAATTTGGTAGGGATCAATCGAGCCGAGCGTCAGATCATCATCCGCGTAGCGGCGGTCGTTGAAATGAAATCCCGCGAGCATGTTGTCCGTGAGCAGCCAGGTGACAATCTGTTCGATATTTTGCGCTTGATAATGATGTCCCGTATCGACAAGAACTTTCGCGCGAGGGCCGGCAGCGCGCGCAAGAAGAAGCGCCATGCCCCAATCGCCAATGTCCGTGTGATAAAACGCAGGCTCGAACGGTTTATATTCCACGAGCATGCGCTGATCGCCAGTGAGCCGGCCGTGAAGTTTCGCGAGTCCGTCCTCAAACCATTTTCTGCGATGACGAATATTTGCCGTACCGGGATAGTTGGAGCCGTCCGCGAACCAAAGTGAAATATCGCGGCTGCCGAGCTTCGTCGCGATATCCGCGCTTTCCAATAAATGATTTACTGCAATTTCACGAATTGCAGGATCCGGATTGCCGAGCGAGCCGAACTTATAGTGTTGGTCCTGAAAGACATTTGGATTGATTGCGCCCGCGCGCACACCGTAGCGGTTGGCAAGCTCGCTTACGTTCCCGACGCTTTTAATTCCTTCGGGCAAATCCCACAAAACGTGCAGCGCTACGCTCGGGCACGAGCCGGTAACTCTGTGAACCTCTCCCGCATCGCTGAATTTTTCTTCGATGGTGGAAGCTGCGGCAGGCTGAATAAATTTTCCGAAGCGCGTTCCGGTGTTGGCAAAACCCCAGGAAGGAAGTTCAATTTGAAAGGTGTCCAGCGCGTTCGCGATTGCATCCGCTTTTGTGGAATTAAGAGTCACAGCATAATTCCCCGCAATTCCGAACTTCCGTTGGCCCCGAGTTCGAGAGCGGATGCTAGCACCTCGTGATTTTGCTGTCTAGCAGACGCGCCGTCGACCAATGCGCGAATTTTTGATTTGCAAATGCGCTTTCTTGGATTAAGTTGCAATCGTTGAAGATGGGGTGTATCAGAAT
>DASYNR010000363.1:0-5307 GCA_036008485.1 Candidatus Acidiferrales bacterium
CTCGTCCCGGTTGACGTGCAGAAACGCCGCCATCGCGTCGCGCAATTCATGTATGCGCGTATTTTCTTCATATCCGAACCACGGAAACGCCGGCTCGCGGAATTCCTCCGCCGTCAACATATGTTCAATCGTCGCGCGCAGCACCGGCAGCGGCGTGCATCCAATCGCTCCGCAATTCATGTTGATGCTGTCCGGAGCCAGCAGCCATTGCCGCCGCAATTCCGCCCAATATTTTTCCGGATCGCTCGCGAATAAATTTTCAGATGGCAGCGCCGGTGCATCCATTGAAAACGCCTGCTCCGCGCGCGCCAGCGGCACTCCGAACGCAGCCGCGGCAATCGCAGCGGCATGCAAAAAACTCCTGCGTTGCATGAATCACCTCCTCAACGCGAATATTCGCCGAATGCGCGGAGTCTACCAGAAAATTCAACCAGCAGCGGTAAGCGGCAAACTAAAAAGAAGTATGTCCTGCGGAAAAATCGGTAAGAATTAATTCGCTTTGTGTCCCATTTCTGCCCAGCGTTTCACCAGCGCCTCGCGCGTGAAAAAGTCCGCGCTCAGTCCGGTGTTGTACTTGCATCCATCATAAAACACTTGCGAAATTCGTTTGTTGTCGCGCGTCCGCGAAACCTGGAACGCCGTTTCAATTCCATCCTGCACGTGCCAGTTTGAAAATCGCGTCACATCCTCAATCTGGTCATTCGTCTGCGGATTCCGAGTCAGAATCACAAATCGCACCGGCAGGTGCGTCGACTTCTCCACCGCGATTTTGTAAGTCCGCCCGTCAGCGTCTTCCAATTGCGCCCAGTCCACTTGACGCAAATCCACCACATCTTCGCCGCCGTAATGAAAATACATTCCGGGTTCCGTCAATCGCGATCGAATCAGCCCATCGAAACTCATTTTCAGCCCCGCCTGAAAACTCGCGATCGCCACGGCGTTGCCGTCTTCCACGCCGCCTTTATCCAACGACCATCCCTGGTTCCCGTTATACACGTCAATAATATTTAATTTTTTCCCGACTTCTCTTCGCATTTTGTCGGGTGGCATTTTAATTTCGCGAAACGGCGCGTCCGCGCCCAGCTCGCCCGTATATTGACCAAACTGCGCCAGCCGCCCGCTGCATTCCGAATCGTGCAGATTCAAATACACCGGTCCGCCCAGCGCCGAAATCATTTGCTGCAGAATCACTTTCGTTCGCGCCGCGCTTTCTTCCGCAGGAATCGTATCCGGATTCTGCGTGCCCACTCGCGCCGCGCCGCCCACGCCGGAAATCGTCACCGCAAAAATCGCCAGCGCGCCCAACGCAATCGTCGTCCTAATCTGCAGCCAGTTCGTTCTCATCCGCAAAGCACCGCGCCTCCATTAACATTGAGTACCTCACCATTGATAAAGGTTGCCAGCTCCGACGCCATAAAAAGAATCGGCCCGGCAATTTCTTCCGCCCTCGCCACTCGTCCCAGCGGAATCGCCGCCATTGCAAATTTTGCGCCGGCCTTCGTGCTCAGCACTGGCTTGGACATATCCGTGTCCACCCATCCCGGCGCCACGCAATTCACCAGAATATTGTGCCGCGAAAGTTCCGTCGCCAGTCCCTTCACCATGCTGATCACCGCGCCCTTTGACGCCGCATAGTGCGCATGAAACGCTTCGCCGCGTTGCCCCGCCGTCGAACTGATCGCGATAATTTTCCCGCCTTTCTGTGCGATCATCCGCGCCGAAGCAAAATGAATCACCGCGTAGACGCTTTTCAAATTCACGCGAATCATTTCGTCCCACTGTTTCTCGGTCAATTTTTCAATCGGCGCGTCGTCCGCGTTCCAAATTCCCGCGTTCGCCACCAGCACATCAATTCGGCCCAGCCGCGCCTCCGCAAATTCAATTAATTTTTTCGCGCCCGCCATCGTTCCCAAATCCGTCTGCAGACTTTCCACTCGCGTCCCATGTTTCCGTGCTTCCAATTCCACTTGCGCCGCCGCCTCTTTATTTTTGTGATAGTTAAAAACCACATCCGCGCCCGCTTGCGCAAATAATTTCACGGCCGCCGCGCCTATTCCGCGTGACCCGCCTGTAATTACAGCGGCTTTGCCCGCAAGTGAAATCATCGAACCCCCGTTGAAATGGATTTGTAATTCTATTTATTGCGAATGCAAAAAATTCTGAAATTCAGCGCCGCACCGGTGTCTTCTGTGCCGCCGCTTCGCGCGTCGCCTTCATGAACGCGCGAAACAAATCTTCACTCAACGCATCGCCCAATTTTTCATGCGTCGGACGTTCCGGATGCCACTGCACGCCCATCACCCAATGCTTGCCCATCTCAGCGGACTCGCGCTCAACCGCTTCCGTCACTCTGTCCAGAGCGCGCGCCGCCACGCGCAATCCATGTCCCAAATCGCGAATCGATTGGTGATGCGAAGTATTCACTCGCGCCCAGGTTCCGTCGCCCGATTGTTCCAGCCCGGTTGCCGCCGCAATCTGCGCAAGCTCGCCGCCCGATTCAATCACCGCATCATGCACCGGGTCCGGCTGGCCTTTCGGAACGCCGTCCTTCGTATGATTCATCGCGCCGGGCAATTCGCTTTCAATATCCTGATAAAGTGTTCCGCCCAGCCGCACATTTAAAATCTGCGCGCCGTAACAAATCGCCAGCACAGGCTTCGCATTTGCAAACGCATCGTCCAGCAGCGCGTAATCAGTCCGTTCGCGCGCCGCATCCGCGTCTCCGCATTTCGGATTCCGCGCCGTTTTATAAAGCGCCGGGTCCACATCCGCCGGACTTCCCGGCAGCACATACGCGTCCAGCGTTCGCGCCAGCTTCTTCAATTCCGAATCGCCCAGATGCAGCGAAATCGCGACCGGCTCTCCATTTGCATTACGGATGGCGGCACAATATTCCGCGTGCTTCGCATTATTTCCCGCAGCCTCTTCCTTCGACGTGCGATAAGGCACGCCCACTCGCGGCCGCTCCTGCACCGCGGTGCTCGCGTCATCTCCGCTCGTATTTGAAATGTTCTGCACGTCGTAGGGGCGGGTCCGTGACCCGCCCGCCTCCAATTTCCCAATCTCCACTGCGTCCGGTCCGTCGGCAGACCGCGCCTCATCTCGATTCGTGTTTATAATGTTCGTCATCGCCGCAATCGTGCGCTCAATCCTAGCATCGCCAGTCGCAGCCCTTCAACTTCACATCATTTTCGGCAATCGGTTTGTTTCTAGGTTGCAGGCCCGGCAAATAACAGCAAATTCCCATCCGGATCTTTCACGATAAAATTCTTCGCGCCCCACGGCTGCTTTTTCAGTGTCTGTTGAAAGGTGACTCCGGCGGCCTGAAATTCAAGGAACAATAATTTGATCTCATCGGCCGTAGCGACGGTCATGGATGCCGCCAGCAGTTCCTCACGATCCCGTACCGCCGACTCGATTGCTGCCCGCTCCACGCACCTCAGATTCAGATGCGCTGCGTCGCGCCGCACTTGTGCATAGTAGGCCGGTTTGCCATAACTGAACACAACCGTAAAGCCCAGCTTCTCGCGGAAAAATTCGCACGATCTCTCGATATCCGTCACAAACAGTTGCGGCTCTGCGCACACAATCGTCGCTTTGGATGGCGACGCTTTTACCTTGCGCGATGCCGTGGGAAGTCCGGCTTTCAGCGCTTGCCAACTATCGAAGCCGTGCTGTCTTGCGACCATTTCTTGCGCATCGCTCAGCTTAAATTTCGCCGCAAGAATCTCTGAATCGGGCATGTTCAAGAAACGGGGCAAGTACTCGCGGATCTGCGCGGCCACGGGATAATGACCTTCCCGATGCCACCGCAATATGAGCTTGGCTTGCTTCTTCAGGTTTTCTAGATTGGGCATGTAGCCTCCACGATGGGATCGTAGGTGGGCATTGCCCTTCGGCTATCTGCCGATGCATCCTACATGCGCTGACCGCAGTATCCGCTGGCCTGTCAGCAACTGTCAACTGAGAACGATGACTCACAACTGATAAATGGTAACGACGATCACAACCGAAATGTCCGCAATAACAGTAATCAGCTCGTTGCGCGAAAAGAACGCAACAAGAGCCCCAATCGAGATGACCCAAAAAACTGTGCTCGAGAATTGTTTCAATGAAACTTCACCCTTGATCACGAAGTAGATGATCGTGCCCGCGATCATTGCCACCGCGGTGCCAAAAATCGAAGCTACGCCCGCGAACCCCGCCTGTTCATCGCGCGCCGCTTGTCGGCTTACAATAAAACCCTGCACGAATCCAATTCCCGCTCCGACAACGCCGCAAGTGACGCTCATCCGCAAGAAGTCCCACAAGATGGAAGCAACGCGCTTTGGAGTGATGCTCATTTGAAGGGAATTGTCTACTCGCTTTCATCCGTCACACGCGCTGCAAATGCGTATCCTTAAAATTCGTCGGATACTTCAACCCAAATCCCAGCATCCGATCCATCCCGATATGCGCCGTCCAAATTAATCCGTAAGCCAGCAACGAAGGCCGCGCCGTCACCAGAGAAAATCCAATCAGCACCAGCGGTCCAACCAGCGTGTGCACCAAATTGTAGACGCTCGCTCCAATCTTCACGCCGCCCAAATATCCCACCATCGAAATGTCCGGCGTCAGCAACAAGATCGCGAACATCAGCCAGCCAAAATGCATTTGCCAGTAAAGCAAAACGCTCGCGGCCAGAATCAAAAAGCCTTCCGTCCGCAAAAGTATTCCGGGTTTATTCAGCATGGCGCAATGCTAGCACGCATCCGGGCTGTAACTTTCTCCCTGCCTCCCTGCTTCCTTGCCTCCGGGTTCTACGCTCCAGATCTTGAGTTCCACCACTTCCTCAACTCCCCCACCAAATAAAGCGACCCCGTCGCGAACACCACATCGTCCGCCTCAGCACCAGAAATCGCCCGCTCCAGCGCAGCCCGCGGATCGGCAACAACCGTCATCAGCGGCGCCAAGTGTCGAGTCATCTCCGCCAACGCTTCTGCCGAAAGCGCACGTGGCTGACGCGGCGCGGTAACAATCACGCTGGCCGCCAGCGGAAAAAGTAATCCCGCAATTTCGTCCACCGACTTATCGCGCACTGACCCATAAACCAAATGGATTCGCCGGTCCGCCAAATGGTCATGCCAGAATGCCGCCAGTTCCCGCGCTCCCGAAGGATTGTGGCTGCCATCCAAAAATACCGCGGGCCGTTCAGCAATTCGCTCAATTCTTCCGGGCCAGCTAACTCCGGCAATCCCCGCTTCAATGTCCGAATCGCTCACATGAAATCCGCGCCCCGCCAGCACTCGCGCCACAGCAAGCGCGGTA
>DASYNR010000364.1:0-2731 GCA_036008485.1 Candidatus Acidiferrales bacterium
GCGCACTGTCACAACGATCTCGGCCTCGCCGTCGCCAATTCCTTGGCCGCAGTCTCAGCCGGCGCTCGTCAAATCGAATGCACCATCAACGGCATCGGCGAACGCGCCGGAAATGCCTCCCTCGAAGAATTGGCTGTGGCATTCGCTGTCCGCCAATCGCATTTCGGAATTTCAACTGGCATCCACCTGCCGGAAATATTCCCGACCAGCCAGTTGCTCGCGCAAATCACCGGTACAGGCGTCGCTCCAAACAAAGCCGTCGTCGGCGCAAACGCATTCGCTCACGAAGCAGGCATTCATCAGGACGGCATCATCAAAAATCCGCTCACTTACGAAATTATTTCTCCCGAAGCAGTAGGCGTTCCCGCGCGCAAATTAGTTCTCGGGAAACATTCCGGCCGCAATGCAGTCCGCACACGGTTAGCGGAACTCGGCCAGAACCCCAGCGATTCGCAGTTAGACGATTGCTATCGACGCGTCACAATACTCGCCGACATCAACAAGAATATTTCCGATCGCCAACTGCTAACATGTTTCATGCAGGCAAGAAAACAAAATGAAGTTACAGTAGTCAGCACCGCGAATTAGAATTTCGCGCGCCGCAATTTAATCTTTTGGAGAAAATTTCAGAAATGTCCGCCAATCCAATCGAACCGGAACCGCTGAATCAACTCTTGTCGCTCGCCGCCAAAAACACCGGCAAGCGCATCGTCGTCCTCCCTGGTGACGGCATCGGCCCCGAAGTAACCTCCGCTGCCGTCACTCTGCTTCAGGATTGCGCCGCCGAAAGCGGATACAAATTTGATTTTATCGAAATGCCCTTCGGCGGAATCGCCATCGATCAGTGCGGCAAACCATTCCCCGCAGAAACACTCTCCGCCTGTCGTACAGCCGACGCAGTTCTCCTCGGCGCAGTCGGCGGCCCCAAGTGGGATTCTCTTCCGCTCAACAATCGCCCCGAAAGTGGCCTGCTCGCCCTCCGTCAGGAACTTGGCCTCTTCGCAAATGTTCGCCCAATAAAAGTTCGCCCATCCCTCTTAAATATTTCCCCGCTTCGCGCCGACCGCGCCAAAAATGTCGATCTCGAAATCGTTCGCGAACTCGCCGGAGGAATTTATTTCGGCGAACACAAATCCGAAGGCCGCGCAGAATCACAACGCGCCTGGGATGTTGAGTCGTACACAACAACAGAAATCGATCGCATCGTCCGATTCGCCTTTGAGCGCGCTGCCCGCCGCGGAAATCATCTTGCCTCCGTCGACAAAGCAAACGTCCTCGCCTCCTCCGTTCTCTGGCGCACTCGCGCAAAAGAGATCGCCGCAGATTATCCGCGCGTGAAAACCGATCACATGTATGTCGATAACGCCTCGCTCCAACTCGTCATCAATCCCGAACAATTTGACGTCATCGTCACTTCAAATATGTTTGGCGATATTCTCAGTGACGGCGCGGCCGGCGTCGAAGGCTCGCTCGGATTAATTCCCTCCATGAGCTGGGGCCTCGGCCCTTCTCTCTACGAACCGATTCACGGTTCCGCTCCGTCTATCGCAGGAAAAAATATCGCCTGTCCCATCGGCGCAATCGCCAGCGCAACCATGATGCTTCGCGAAAGTTTTGACATGCACGCCGAAGCGCAGGCCATTGACGCCGCCATCAATCACGTTCTCGAATCAGGAATTCGCACAGCGGACATTGCCGAACGCGGCACTCAATCCGTCAGCACTTCCGAATTTGTTTCCCGGACGCGCGCCGCCATGCGTGAGCATTTCAGTCAAGTCGAACGCTACGGCTGGGCCGTCTAGCAACCCTCTCTCGGAATTTCCCATCCAAAATGCGATAGTTTAATTTCTCAAAGCTGCCGCATCACCGATGAAAAAATCATCTATCCTCCGCACCCTCGCTTTCCTCGACGTAACCGCGCTCCCATGCGCCACAATGTGGATCATCTGGCGCGAGCCTCCTCGCACTTCCCACGCTTGGATTCTTCTCCCCATCTGGCTCATCGCCAGTTTCGCAATTCACAAAGACACCACGCACACTCTCGGAATGCGCGCCGATAATCTCTGGCCCGCCTTCCGTCGCGCGTCACTCGTCCTCGGCCCAATGGCCGTCGGCCTAATTTTAATTGGACTCGTCCGTGGCGTCCGTATCCCAACAGCTCCCGGAACTTTTGCGCCGCATCATTTTTGGAATTACTTCGCTTTCTGCGTCCTGCAACAAGTGGCGCTCAATTCCATGTTCAGCAATCGCGCCTTTTTTCTCACCAATAAGATTCCTGCGTCCGCCCTAATTTCCGGAATTATTTTCGCCGTGCTCCATTGGCCCAATCCTGTTCTTATGCCCGCAACCTTCATCGCCGGCGTCGCAATGTCGTGGCTATTTTTGCGTGAACGAAACATCCTTCCGCTCGCGCTATGGCACATGGTGTTGGGAATTTTGATGGGATGGTCAATGCCAATCGCGTGGCATCACGGACTCCGCGTCGGCCCCGGCTACTACACTTTCCACTAACTCACGCGCAAATCTTTCTGCGCACGCAAATTACAAATTAATCCAATCATGTCGCCCTAGATCATTTCCGTTTTCCTGAATGGAAACTCCCGCCCCCGTAAATTTCCACCGCCCCGCAACCGCCACCCCGCACTTCCCACACTTCCCATCCCGCAAATTATTCTCAATCACGTTATGCCATGACCGCCGTATCACCTTCGCTCCGCACGCCGGACAAATC
>DASYNR010000365.1:0-5427 GCA_036008485.1 Candidatus Acidiferrales bacterium
CCTGAACGCGGCTCCTACGAAGTTCTCGGATGCGGGCGCAGCAAGCAGCGCCCCTACAGTTAAATCGTTTATTAGCATATACATAGACCACAGATCGCTGTAAGTCCTTTATTAGCATACACATCGCAAAATAGGGTGGGGTGGGGGGTCGGCACTTTGTTTGGGGAGGTCCCTTAAGTGATTGACAGCGTTGGAGTTCGGTTCTGGATTTGGGTTATGTTAAGTTGCACGTAATGTGGTTAATGACTGGGATACGGCGATGTTCATAGCTGTGGGAAGGGACAAAGTATGGCCGAGCGAGATGGAGAAAAAGGTCTGCGCCAGCCAGTGTCGGACGTTTTGATTTCGTATTTATTTTCGGGCGGAAATCATGCGGCCTAGAGCGCCTCTGACTCGTAATTTATCGGAGCGGCCGGCGAAATAGCGCGCGTTGATTTCGTCCACGCCCAGATCTTCCAGGTGCGTGAAGCCAATTTGATGCAGCCGCGCGGCTAAATGCTTCGGGTCGAGAAATAATTGGAATGGTTCGCCGGCGGTCTTTACGCGGGCGGAAATCCGGTCAAAGACCAGGCGCTCGATAAATTTTAGAGAGGCGCGGGGGACGGCGTAATCGAAAACGACTCCGCTGCCGGTGGGCATGGAGGCGATGAAGCTGATTGTTTCGGTGAAGGCGCGATCGGTCAGATAGGGCGTGACGCCGAGCCAGGAGAACATTGTTTTGTCGTGCGTTGAGAAGCCGACTCGCTGCAGCCCGTCTGCAATTGTTTCGCGTTCAAAATTCACAGGAACGAAAACTGTTTCCGGTGGAATATTTATTGCCGCTGCGCGGAGTTGCTCGCGTTTCCATTCTTGCGTGGCGGGATGGTCGACTTCAAAAACACGGAGCCCTGTGACTTGCGATGACGGCTGCGCGTACGGATTTCGATACGCGAAAGTGTCGAGCCCTGCGCCTAGGACGACGTATTGGCGGACGCCGTCCGCGACCGCGCGGGCTAGTTCATCTTCTGCGTATCGGCTGCGGGCTACCAAAAATGCGCGTAGGGATTTCGAGACGAGGCCGGAATTTTCCGCCACTCCCGCGGCTATCCGCGCGGCATACTCCGCGCCGATAATCCGCACGGCCAACGCGTCATCTAACACGCGCGGCGTATCGTAAATTTGGTGGGCGGCGCGGCGGATGGCTACGCGGAAGGCGGTGCGGCTTGGTTTGGCTTCGTGCATATTTTGTGGAATTGAATGAAAATCCTCAGGTCTAAAGACCTGAGCTACTGCAATCGCTAGCCGCGCGAGCTTGCCGCTACTGTTGATTTTTCGCCTTCATCGCCGCGTCCAAAATATTCGCCAGATCAATCGAACCATTCTGACGCATTTTTTGAGCTGCGGTAAGACCCTGATTATTTTGTGCGGCGAGATCTGCCCCGGCCCCAATCATTGCGGTAAGGCTTGCAGAGTCAAAACAATCCATGATCGGTGTCTGACCGAAACGTTCCTTTGCATTTAAATCCGCGCCTGCGGCGAGCAAGGGCTTAAGAATCTTGATGTTGCGGCAGGCATTGAAAATCGGCGTTTTTCCCTGGTCGTCGCGGGCATTCACGTCCGCACCGGCTTCGACCAACGCGCGAATTGTTTCTTCGATTGACGAAGGTTTCTTGCCTTCGGCAACGAAAAATTCCAGCGCGGTGCGCCCGGCGCGGTCTTTCTTTTTCGCATCGGGACGATATTTAAGAATTTCCTGAATCACTTCAGCATTTCCGGAACGCGCCGCGGCCATCAGCACTGTATCCAGATAATCCGGATCATCACTTTTGCCCGAATTTCCATTCACGTCGGCGCCTTTACTCAAAAACAAATCGAGGGTCGCGAGGTCGCCGCTTTCGGCGGCTGCTCGCAACGCGCGAAATAAAAGCGGCGCGGGAAGATGATCCTGATCTGCAATCATGCGGCCTGCGAGATTCGCATCGCCGCGCCTGGCTACGCTTACAAGAGCGGCACCGCCATCGTCCGCCAGGGCAAGCGGTGGGGCACCGGCGGTGAGAAAGTTCTGAATCAGCTGGTTGGATCCGCGGGCCGCAACAATCGCAAACAGGTTACGGTTTTCCTCGGTCTGCGCTTTGAAATTCCAGTGTTCTGCTACCAGAGAAGGCCACGTCTCGTCCTTCTCCTCGATCCATTTATCGATTCCGGCCGTTTCGGCAATAGAAGCTTCAAGCGTTTTGACTATTTCGGGCATACCCGTCGAAAGCCCCACGTAATCGAGCACTTGTTTCTTGTAGTCATCGAACTGGATGGAAGAAATATAAAAAATGGCATCCGAATATGATCCGGAGTACCGGTCTTTTAATGAAGAATATTCGGCACGGCGGAAATCATTCAGCAGATTTACGATCGCAGCGTGCGAGATTTTTGTGTGATGCGTGCCGGTGATCAGCGGCAAGAAGACTCCACCGTTGAACGTTACGGATCCGTCGCCACGAATTTCGACGGAATACGCGAGACAGTCCTTGTCTTCAAATTGGCAATCCCTTTGCACCAGAGTGATGCGGAGCGAGTTCCAATTTTTGATTTCCGGAAGTGGAGTTTTTTCGCCGGCCCACTGCTCGAGCGGATAAACTTGAACGTGATCCTTGATGGAGGCACGCACAGGAGTTCCGTTTTTTTCAAACGGCTTGAATTCGCGCTGCGCTTCGATTGATTCGGCTTCGGCGAAAAGTTCTTTCGCGCCGCCGACTGCTTTTGCGGACTCAACATGGCCGAGCGGTGTAACAATTACGTCCAACTCGACTGTATCTAATTTCCGGGGCGGATTCGCCGTGTGGAGCTGGCGCAGCGGTCCGATCCGGTGCGCCGGGATTTCAGTTTCGGGGAATTGCACGGGCGGTTGTTCCTGAGCGCGCGATGAGACGGCGCAGCAGAGAAAGGTTGCAAGAAAGCCGACGACGCGGAATAATTTGATTCCCATTTTCGCCGCCTTTTCTCGTTGGCCGCTGCTACTTATCCAGCCTTGCCTTGGTCACATCGTCCAGAAGATCGGTGGGTGCACCGTTCGCGATGAAATTCTGCCGCAACTCACTCGATCCCTTATTCACCACACTGGTGAGCAACGTGCAATTTTCTTCGGTTCGTGCCCCGAAATTCCAATTTTCCGCCACTAGCGAGGGCCATGTCTCATCTGTTTCTTTCAGCCATTTTGCGGTCCCGGACGTCTGGTTGATCGCGGCCTCCAGAGTCTTCACTACGTCCGGCAAACCCGCGGAAAGTCCTACATAGTCGAAGACTTGTTTCCTGTTGCCGTCAAATTCGATGGAAGTTGTGATGCCGGTTCGATCCGACATGCCATCTTCTGCGTACCGATTCTTCAGAGAAAAATAATCGGCCTGGCGAAATTCATTGACCAGATTGATGACCGCGTCTTTGGAAATTGTTGCGTGATGCCCGCCGGTAATTAAGGCATACGGTCCACCGTGAAATGTGATCGATCCATCGCCTTGAATTTCCACGGAGTATGCCAGGCAGCCGCCATCACACATTTTTGCTTTCTTAAATGTGATTCGCAGGGAATTCCAATCGTGGATTTCCGGAAACGGAATTTTCGTTTTAGCCCATTTCTCCGGCGGATAAACGCTGACTGCGTCCGTGATGGACGCGCGCACTGCGATGCCGTCCTTTTCAAATGGCTTGAATTGACGTTTCATTTCAATCGCTTCGGCCTGGCTGAAAAATCCTTCCTGCCCGGAAATAACCTTCGCCGATTCCACTTTTCCTTCCGGGGATACGATTACTTCCAACTTGATCGTGTTGAAAGGAAACGGGCGGCCTTCTCCGCGAATGGATTGCAGCGCTCCGATCCGGTGCGATGTAATTTCTTTGACCGGAATTTCGACCGGAGCTTGTTCCTGTGCGTGAACCGGAACTGCCCAGCACTGGAAAGCAGTCATTAATATAAAGGCGGCGCGGCGCGATGTGACTTTCGGATTCATATTTGCATTTTGTACATGTTGTTCGACGGGTGGTAGCGGACTGCGGTTGCATTCGGAATGATTGGAAATTCGTGAAATCGCATACAACGATTTGCAGGAGTGGCAACATCCAAATAATTAATCTGTTAGGCCCCTAAATAGTTTACGGAAGCGGCGGCGAGACGGCCACGCGATCGGCGTGGTTTTTCATCGCCGAACTTGGGACGAGATTTTTTTGCACGTCCTAAAAGATTACGGAGAAGTGTGTCTGCGGTCGGGTGTGATGCAGAAGTGCGGCAAAAATCTATCAAATTGACGCCTATGGAGGGTGCCATGATTTTTCTCCGGTACAAAACTGGACGGGTTGTGCGGAAAGTGGAAGGGTTTTTGATGTTGTTGTTTGTTTCGGCTGCGCTTACTGGATTTGCGTATGCACAGCAAGCATCGATGAAGCAGGTGGCAGCAAAAAAGCCTACGGAAAATTCGGCGGCGCTTGGGCCGCTGAAATTGCCGTTGCGGAGGGTGGTGCTTTACAAATCGGGAATTGGATATTTTGAGCACGATGGGCGAGTGCACGGAAGCGAAGATGTGGAAATTGATTTGACGAGCGGGCAATTGAATGACGTGCTGAAATCGCTGACCGCCTTGGATTTCAGCGGCGGGCGGATTGTGGGTGCCAGTTACAATTCGCAGGAGCCGGCGGGACATCAACTGGAATCGCTGCCAGTGCCAGTGGCGCAGAACAGCACGCTTCTTTCGCTACTGCAGAATTTGCGCGGGGCGAGATTGGAAGTGCGCACACCGAGCGGATCATTTACCGGACGTTTGCTGAGCGTGGAAGAAAAAACACAGAACGTTAATGGAGCGGCTTCGCGGGTCGATCAGGTTTCTTTGCTGGACGAGGCGGGAGAAGTGCGTTCATTTGGGCTGGGGACTGGAGTGAGCGTGCGATTCGCGGATCGCGATTTGGAAATGGAACTTTCGAGGGCGCTGGGCCTGCTGGATTCGTCGCATCAGGAAGATACGCGGCATTTGGTGTTGAGTACGGCGGGTGTGGGCGAACGGCAAATTCGGGTGAGTTACATCAGCGAAGTGCCTGTTTGGAAGACGACTTATCGGATTGTGTTGCCGGGGGCGACGAGTCCGGAGGGAACGAAGCCGTTGCTGCAAGGTTGGGCGGTGGTGGATAACACGGTTGGCGAAGATTGGAATGACGTGGAGCTTTCGCTGGCGGCCGGCGCGCCGCAGAGTTTTATTCAACAACTTTCGCAACCTTATTATATGCAGCGTCCGACGGTAGGATTGCCGAGGGGAGTTTTGCTTGCGCCGCAGACGCACAATAGCACGCTGGTTTCGATGAATGGCGGGAAGCAGGTGCTGGAGACGCAAAATTCTTCGGCGCATGGCGCGATTACCGGAAGACAAATCACAAATCTTCCACAAAATTCGCGTTCAGCACAGCTGTTGGCAG
>DASYNR010000366.1:0-34933 GCA_036008485.1 Candidatus Acidiferrales bacterium
GCGGCGGCGAATCCGTGCAGGTAATCTTCGATGATTTGTTTCACCTGTGCGTAGCTGGCGGCGAGCAGACAAACAGGCCAATCGGAGCCGAACATCAAGCGATCCGTCCCGAACGCGTCGAACACGACATCGAGGTACGGCCTGAAATCCGCGGGCTTCCAACTATGCCAATCCGCTTCGGTGACGAGGCCGGACAATTTGCAAAGCACATTCGGAGATTCTGCAATGCGTCGGATGTGCGTCTCCCAAAATTTAAGATCCCGCGATTTTATTTCCGGCTTGGCGAGGTGATCGATCACGAAGCGCTGTTCCGGAAATTTGGAAACGAGTTCAATCGCCGCGGGCAGTTGTTTCGGATAAACAAGGATGTCATAGGTGAACCCGAATTGCTGCAAGCGTGAAATTCCGCGTAAGAAATCGGGCTGCACCAGGAAGCGGTCGTCGGGCTCCGCCTGGGCGATGTGCCTGAAACCGCGTAATTTTTTGTAGCGCGAAAAAAATTGCAGGCGCTCTTCTACATTTGTCGATGCGAGGTCGGTCCAGCCGACGACTCCGGCGACTTGCGAGTTTTCTTCCGCCATTTCGAGCAGAAATAAAGTTTCCTCTTCGGACTGATCCGCCTGAACCGCGATAGACGCGTCTAGGCCATTCGCTTTGCATTCCAGCGCCAATTCTTCCGGCAGGAAATCGCGTTTCAAAATTGACATGTCGTCTGTGATCCAGGCGTCCCGCGTGGGATTGTATCTCCAGAAGTGCTGGTGAGAATCAATCTTCATCATGCGCGCTTTGCGGTCAGCCTCTTAGATTGAAAAACCCTCCGTCGAGGGGATAGTCGACGCCGGTGATGAAACCGGATTCGTCGGAGCACAAAAATAAAGCGAGCGCGGCGACTTCTTCCGGCTTTCCCATGCGGCCGATGGGCTGAGCCGCCGAAAGAACTTTGAACATTTCAGCTTCGCGGCCGGGATAATTTTTCTTCAGATAGCCATCCACGAATGGCGTGTGGACGCGGGCGGGCGAAATGCAATTGCAGCGGATATTGTGCGTTAGATAATCACGGGCCACGGAAAACGTCATAGCGATCACCGCGCCCTTGCTCATCGAGTATGCGAAACGGTCGGCAAGGCCGGAGGATCCCGCGATTGACGCGATATTAAGGATGACACCGCCACCATTTGCCTTCAAGTGTCCAACTCCGGCGTGCAGACAATTGTAGATTCCTTTTACGTTCACCTGAAACACGCGGTCGAAGTCGGCCTCGGTGGTGGTCTCAACTGTGCCGATATGCGAAATGCCCGCGTTATTCACGAGAATGTTGAGCGGCCCTTCCGCTGCCAGATCGCGAAATAAATCGTCGACTGATTTCTGATTAGAAACATCGCAGGCGTGCGCGGTTGCACTGCCGCCCGCCTCGATGATTTCTTCGACGGTGCCACGCGCAACTTTCTCATCGATATCCACAACGCGCACAGCCGCGCCTTCGGTGGCAAATCGGAGGGCAATTGCGCGGCCGATGCCGCTGCCTGCGCCAGTGACGACTGCAACTTTGCCGTTTAGTCGGAGACTCTTCGGAAGATTTTGTAGGTTATTCAGAGTGATCCACCTTGATAAGAAATATGTTCGAGAAAACTATTATGATGCGACGTAGCGAATTTCTTTCTCAACTATGCACGCCGCGCAGCAATCGCAGTTAGGGCATATAGCAGGTGCTTGAGAGCAATTCAACATCTAAACCTTAAGGACCAGGAACGACCGGAAATCCCGCCGCACGAGTCCAACATACTCTGCTGGGCATCAAAAGGCCGTAAGGTTTGCCGCCGGTACGCGGACAGCGGGATAGGTTTGCCCGAATGGGACGTCATCGAACGTCTGCAGCCGGGCAATAAAACTGCCGAGCTACAGTTGCAATGTCCTGCCGGCCGCTCTTACACCTTATTAATGATAGTGAATTCTCTGATACCGCAATGACGACGTCCAAATCGTCCGATGACATTTTTTTCAATCAGACCGAGCCAATTCGCGCCGAACTTTTCAGCGTTGAGAGGCTGGAGCAGCACGCTGCAAGTCTGGCTGCGGCGCAAGTTGTGGCGTTGGAACCCGGCGGAGGGCGTCCGCTTATTCCGCGCGTGCGTGAAAATGGCCGCGTGCTTCGCGAATGTTATCAATCGATCGCAAAAGCGATTCAACAAGAGCACACGATCACACCCGCCGCTGACTGGCTGGTAGATAATTTTCACATTGTTGACGAACAACTTCGCGAAATTCGCGATGACCTGCCAAAAGGTTTTTACCGCGAGCTTCCAAAACTAGCCTCAGGACATCTGGAAGGATTCCCGCGCGTTCTTGGCGTGGCCTGGGCATTCATTGCACACACGGACAGCCGATTTGATCCGGAAGTGCTGCGACGATTCCTAGCGGCATATCAAAAAGTTCAGCCATTGACCATCGGAGAACTTTGGGCTGTCGCGATCACGATGCGCGTGGTGCTGGTGGAAAATCTCCGCAGACTGGCGCAGAAAATTGTGCAGAGCCGCGCGGCGCGTCAAGAAGCGGACGCGCTGGCCGATCATCTCCTTGCGGCAGATCAGAACTCAAAGTTTTCGCCCGCGAACGCGCTGAGGCGATTTGAACGAAATCCACTTCCCACTTCGTTTGCCGTTCAGCTTGTGCAGCGGTTGCGAGATTTGGATCCGAAAGTTCGTCCGATTCTCGCGTGGCTGGATCAGCGGCTGACGCTCGAAGGAACGACGGCCGACGATATCGTAGCGAAGGAGCATCACGAGCAAGGCACCGCGAACGTGAGCGTCCGCAACGTCGTCACCAGCATGCGGCTGATTTCTGCGTTTGATTGGCAGGAATTCGTGGAAAGCGTCAGCCTGGTAGACGAAGTTCTGCGGCAGGATGGAAATTTCGGAGAAAAAGACTTCGTTACGCGGGATTCGTATCGCCACTCGATTGAAGACCTCGCGAAAGGATCGATCCATTCGGAATTGGAAATTGCGGAGCGCACCGCCCGGCACGTAGCCGTGGCGCGCGCGAAGCCTGACGATGGCACGGACCCGGATTACGCGCGGAGGATGGAAAGCGGATTCTATTTAATTTCAAAGGGCCGCTTCGAGTTTGAAAAAGAACTCGGCTACAAAGTTAGATGGCAGCGACGGCTGTTGCGTATGTATGTGCGCGGCGCGGTGCCGGGATATCTGTTGACAATATTGATTGTTACTGCGCTGGTGCTGGCATTGCCTCTACTGCATTCCAGAGCGCGAGGACTTTCGGTTACGGGATTGGTGCTGATTGGATTGCTGGCTGCGATTCCGGCGTCGGATCTTGCCATCGCGCTGATTAATCGCGCGGTCACAGATTCATTTGGGCCGCGGCCGCTTCCGCGTCTGGATCTCCGCAGTGGAATTCCCGTTCACTTGCGGACAATGGTTGCGGTTCCAACATTGCTTTCTTCCGCGGCCGAAATTCAAGAGCAGGTCGAGCAGCTGGAAGTCCATTTTCTGGCGAATCCGGATGGACATATTCATTTCGCGTTGCTTTCGGACTGGGCTGACGCGGCGTCGGAAACTTTGCCAGCCGATGACGAACTACTTGCGGCCGCCGTTTCCGGAATTGCAGGACTAAATAAGCAGCACGGGCCGATGCCAGATGGAAGCGTGCGATTTTTCCTGTTCCACCGCAAACGCACGTGGAATGAATCCGCTGCCAAGTGGATGGGATGGGAACGCAAGCGCGGGAAGTTGCACGAGCTGAACCAACTTCTGCGTGGCTCGACAGAGACTCATTTTATTCCCACTGAAGGAATTCCGCCGGAAACACCGAGCGGCGTGCGATACGTAATTACTTTGGATGCGGACACGCGCCTTCCTCGCGGTGCTGCTTACAGGTTGGTGGGAACGATGGCGCACCCGCTGAACCTGCCAATTTTTAATGAACGCGCCGGGCGCGTGACGGAAGGCTACGCGATCGTGCAGCCGCGAATTACTCCTTCCCTGCCCAGCGATCGCGAAGGATCATTTTTTCAAAAAATATTTTCAGGGCCGGGCGGGATTGATCCGTACACGTCCGCGGTTTCGGATATTTATCAGGATCTTTTCCAGGAGGGCAGTTACACCGGTAAGGGCATTTACGATGTGGATGCATTTGAGCTGGCGATGCGCGGGAAAGTGCCGGAGAACGCGCTGCTGAGCCACGACCTGTTTGAAGGAATATTCGCGCGCGTGGCGCTGGCTACGGATGTTGAACTTTTTGAAGAATTCCCTTCGCATTTTGAAGCATCTGCTGCGCGGCAACATCGCTGGGCGCGGGGCGACTGGCAACTTTTGCCGTGGATTTTCGGATTTGCGAAACCCGCTCCGGGAGAAAAACGCTTCGTTCCAATTCCGGCGATCGGCCGCTGGAAGGCAATCGATAATTTGCGGCGTACGCTGATTGCGCCCGCAGCTTTTCTCACGTTGATTGCCGGATGGCTGCTCACTCCAGAATCTATTTGGACATGGACGCGATTTATTCTGGCGACGATTGTCATTCCGCCGCTGCTGCCCTTTCTTTTTAGCTTGTATCCGCAGCGCAACGAAATTTCGAAGCGCAGCCATTTCCGATCCGTATTCGACGATCTTCAGACGGGCGTTTTCCAGTCGGCGCTGACGATTGCGTTTCTAGCATTTCAGGCATGGTTGATGACCGATGCCATTGTGCGCACGCTGGGACGATTATTCATCACGCATAAAAATATGCTGGAGTGGGTGACCGCGACGCAGGCAAAGGCGTCCGTCGATTTGAAACTGGGCGGAATGTATCGCCGGATGGCCGGCGGCGTGATATTTGCGGCGATCGCATTTCTGGCGATTGCGCACAAACATCACCACGCGTGGTTTGCCGCGGCGCCGTTTATTATTTTGTGGGCTGTGGCGCCGGTGATTGCGCGCGAAATTAGTTTGCCGCCCGAATCTACTGCGATGGGAACGGTATCCAGCGCGGACGCGCGGTCAATGCGCCTGATTTCCCGGCAGACGTGGAGATATTTTGAAACGTTTGTAACGCCCGCGGATCATTCTTTGCCGCCGGACAATTTCCAGGAAACTCCGCATCTGGTGATCGCACACAGAACTTCCCCGACGAATATCGGACTGTACCTTCTATCTACGCTGTGCGCGCATGATTTCGGCTGGATGGGAACGATTGAAACGGTCGAACGGCTGGAAGCAACATTAGCCACGATGTCGCAGATGGAATTGTTCTGGGGCCATTTTTACAATTGGTATGACACGCACGACCTTCGGCCACTCGATCCCAAATATGTTTCCACGGTAGACAGTGGAAATCTTGCCGGGCACTTGCTTGCGCTTGCGAACGGCGCGCGAGAGATGATTCAGAAATCATCCATCAGCGAGTCACTGCTAACTGGCGTGGATGACAATGTACGGTTGCTGCGCGCGGCGCTCACCGGAATTGAAAATACGCGACGAACTCATACCGTCACCCATAAACAGCTCGGCAACGCGGTTGAAAAACTTGCGCTGGCGTTGCAGGTGCTGCCAATCAATTCCGCGGATTGGGCTACGCGCTTTGTGGAATTGCGCGCCCGCGCGCGCACCGTGGCGGACATTGCGCAGACGCTTGCGCAAGAGGAAGAGGCCGCTCCGCGAGCGGAGCCGCACGCCGATGCTCCTGCCGAACCGCCGCCAGGCTATCGTTCCGAGTTGCACGCGTGGGCGGCAGCAGCGCTTGCATCTGTGGAAAGCCACGCGCGAGACGCCGCGGTCCTGATTCCGTGGATGCGTTTGGACGCGAAAGAAATCGTCGCGATGGCGAATCATACGCCGGGAAGCTTGCCTGAATGGACCGCTATTGAACCATTCTTCCGCACGGTGCCAACGCTGGTCGAAGCGCCCGAGCGATTTGAAGCTGCGCTTGCCGAGCTCGCCGCGTTGCGCGAGCGGCTTGTGCACGAGCACGTCGACCCACGAACTTTGGCGCGCTTGGACGTTCTTGCCCGCACCATAAAAAGTTCTGCGGCGGACGCTTCCGCGCTTGTCCGGCGATTGTCGGCAATCACGGAAACATCCGAACGCATTTTTCAAGCGATGGATTTCAGTTTTCTTTTTGACAATAGCCGGAAACTCTTTGCGATTGGTTATCGGGTTACGGACGGCGCGCTGGATCCAAATTGTTACGATCTGCTCGCATCGGAAGCGCGGCTCGCGAGTTTTATTGCCATCGCGAAGGGAGATGTGCTTTCCGCGCATTGGTTCCATTTGAGCCGCGCGCTTACGCCAGTCGGACGCGGTTCCGCGCTGATTTCATGGGCAGGCTCGATGTTTGAATATTTAATGCCCGCGCTGGTGATGAAGTCTCCGCCGGCGGGACTGCTGAGCCAGACGTACAAGCTCGTAGTGAACCGACAAATTGAATATGGCGAGGAGCGCGGGGTGCCGTGGGGAATTTCGGAGTCCGCGTACAACGCGCGCGATCTTGATTTCACCTATCAATATTCGAGCTTCGGTGTGCCGGGACTGGGATTGAAGCGCGGGCTGAGTGAGGACGTCGTAATAGCGCCCTATGCCACTGCTCTTGCGGCGATGATTGAGCCGACCGCGGCGGCGGAAAATTTCACACGGCTTACAGAAGCCGGCGGCCGCGGCGCGTTTGGATTTTACGAAGCGCTGGATTACACGGCGTCTCGTTTGCCTGAAGGCGAAGACGTTGCAATCGTGCGTTCGTATCTGGCACATCACCAAGGAATGTCGCTCATCTCGCTGGATAACGTACTGTTTGAAGGAGCGATGCGCACGCGATTTCACGCGGAGCCAATCGTACAAGCGACGGAATTGCTTCTGCAGGAACGCGTGCCGCGAAACATGATGGTGGCGCGTCCGCGTTCGGAAGAAGTTACGGACGCGCACGTCCGCGAATTAATTCCCCCAGTGCTGCGGCGATTCACGACGGCAAATGATCCGACGCCGCGAACGCAGCTGCTGTCGAATGGACGTTACGCGGTGATGTTGACGGCCGCAGGTTCCGGTTATAGCCGATGGCAGGATGTCGCAGTGACGCGCTGGAGGGAAGATGTGACGCGCGATTGTTGGGGAAATTATGTTTTTCTTCGCGATTCGCAATCCGGACTCGTGTGGTCGGCGGGTTATCAACCAACGTGCGTTGAGCCGGAATCCTACGAAGCTTCTTTCTTTGAAGACCGCGCGGAATTTATCCGGCGCGATGGATCGGTAATTACAAAACTTGAAGTGGTTGTTTCGCCCGAAGATGACGCCGAAGTGCGCCGCGTTTCGATCACAAATCTGGGCACGCGGCCGCGCGAAATTCAGGTGACTTCTTTTGCGGAGCTTTGCCTTGCGCCACAAGCGGCCGATGTGGCTCACCCGGCATTTTCCAATTTGTTCGTCGAAACGGAATTTGTTTCCGATGGCGCTGCGCTGGTCGGCACGCGGCGCAAACAATCTGACAAGGAAGCGGATGTGTGGGTTGCGCATGTGGTTGTGGTGGAAGGTGAAACCGTCGGCGAGGTGCAATACGAAACGGACCGTTCGCGCTTTCTGGGCCGATGCCACGATGCTTACAATCCCGTTTCGATATTTGACGGACGCCCGCTCTCAAACACCGTGGGTTCTGTGCTCGATCCGATCCTGAGTCTGCGGCGGACGGTGCGAATTCCGCCCGGAACAACCGTGCGAATAATTTTTTCTACGATCCTCGCGTCGGCGCGCGACCATGTTTTGGATTTGGCGGATAAATATCGCGGCGCGAATATTTTTGAGCGAACTCTTACGCTGGCGTGGACGCAGGCGCAGATTCAGTTGCATCACCTGGGGATCGGGATTGAAGAAGCTCATTTGTTCCAAAGATTGGCGAATGCGGTGTTGTTCGCGGATCCCTACCAACGTCCTTCTTCGGATTTGCTCAGCCGAAGTTCACTGGATCGCGCGGGCTTGTGGGCCAGCGGAATTTCCGGCGATCTGCCAATTGTCGTCGTGCGGATTAATGAAGTGGATGACGTGGAAATTGTGCGTCAACTTTTGCGCGCGCATGAATACTGGCGCATGAAGCAGTTGTTCGCCGACTTGATCATTATTAATGAGAAGCCATCGTCGTACGAGCAGGAATTGCAGGGCTCGCTCGATGAACTTGTTCACGGCAGCCGCTTGCGGCTTACATCCAACACGGACGCCGCGCGCGGCAGCATATTTCTATTGCGCGCGGATCTGATTCCACCGCAAGAGAAAACTCTGCTTCAAAATGTAGCGCGCGTGGTGCTGCTCAGTTGGCGCGGCACACTGGCCGAGCAAATGACGCGCTCGCAGCGCAGCGACTTGTCCACGCCTTCTTCGCTAAGGCTGGTGCGGCCGGCGCGACGTCAGGACGTGACGTTCCCTCCCGAAGTTCCGGATCCGCAAACGTTGGAACTGTTTAACGGATTCGGCGGCTTTGCCGGAAAAGGGCGCGAGTATGTGACCGTGATCGCGGAAGGATTGGCTACGCCCGCGCCGTGGATCAATGTGATTGCAAATCCTTCTTTCGGGTTCCTCGCTTCCGAATCCGGCTCGGGACACACATGGTCGCTGAACAGTCACGAAAACCAATTAACGCCATGGTCCAACGATCCCGTTACCGATCCCGCCTCGGAAGCGATTTACATTCGCGACGAAAATACCGGCGAGATGTGGACTCCCACCGCACTGCCAATAAGGGATGAAGTGGCGCCATATATTGCGCGGCACGGGCAAGGCTATACGCGTTTTCATCACGGCTCTCACGGGATTCTTGCGGAGCTGCTGCAATTTGTGCCGCTGGAAGATTCAATAAAGATTTCGCGGCTTACTTTGAAAAATATGTCCGGCCGACCGCGGCGGCTTTCGGTCACCGGATACGTCGAATGGGTGCTGGGAAGTTCGCGAAGCGCCACGGGGCCGTACATCATCACGGAACACGACGCGCAGAACGTGGCGATTCTTGCTCGCAGCGCGTGGCAAGGAGAATTCGGCGGCAGAATTGGTTTCGCCGCGCTTCGCGAAAAGCAGACTGAGTTTACGGCCGATCGCGCGGAATTTATCGGTCGCAACCGCTCCCTGGCTCGGCCGCTGGCGCTGGAACGAAGCACTCCGCTTTCTGGAAGAGTTGGCGCCAGCTATGACCCTTGCGCCGCACTGCAAACAATATTGGAATTGCCGCCCGGAGCGAGCGGTGAAGTAGTTTTCTTTATTGGGCAGTCCGCCAACAGCGACGACGCCCGCGCGCTGCTGGCGCGTTATCGTGCCGCGGATTTAAATGAAGTTCTGGCTCAGGTCACAAATTTCTGGGACGCGTTGCTTGAAACCGTGCAAGTGACCACTCCCGAGCCGGCGATGGATCTTCTGCTGAACCGCTGGCTCCTGTATCAAACACTTTCTTCGCGTGTGTGGGCGCGCGCGGCGTTTTATCAATTGAGCGGCGCGTACGGGTTCCGCGATCAACTTCAGGATGTGATGGCGCTGGCTCTCGCGAATCGCAAAGTTGCGCGTGAACAAATTTTGCGCGCGGCCGGCCGGCAATTTGTTGAAGGCGACGTTCAACACTGGTGGCATCCGCCTTCCGGCCGAGGAGTGCGCACACGCATTTCGGATGATCTGCTGTGGTTGCCATACGCCGTCAACCAATATCTCGAAGCTACGGGCGACACGAAAATTCTCGATGAGGTTGTCCCTTTCCTCGAAGGCGATCTGCTCAAGGATGATCAGCACGATTCCTATTTCGAGCCGCGCATTTCTGCAACTACCGGAACAATTTTTGAACATTGCGCACGGGCGCTCGATCGCAGCCTGAAAGTCGGCGCTCACGGACTTCCGTTGATGGGCACCGGCGATTGGAATGACGGCATGAACCGCGTCGGCGAACTGGGCAAAGGCGAAAGCATTTGGCTCGGCTGGTTTCTGCACACAAATCTGTGGGAGTTCGCGAAGATTGCTTCCTCACGCGGCGAACGCAAACGCGCGGAAACCTGGCGGCTACATGTGAGCGCGCTGAAGGCGGCGCTGGAACGCGATGGATGGGATGGCGAATGGTATCGACGTGCTTACTTTGACGACGGCTCGCCACTTGGTTCCGCGCAAAACACGGAATGCCGCATTGATTGCATCGCGCAATCATGGGGAGTGATTAGCGGCGGCGCTGAGCCGGGCCGTGCAACTCGTGCGATGGCGGCCGTTGATCAGCAACTTGTGCGCCGCGGTCCGGGACTGAGTCTGCTGCTCACCCCACCGTTCAATAATACTTCGCGCGATCCCGGCTACATCAAGGGTTACGTTCCAGGCATCCGCGAAAATGGCGGACAATATTCTCACGCGGCCGCATGGAATGTTGTTGCTTTCGCCGAACTTGGCGACGGAGATAAAGCGGCCGAAATTTTCCGGATGCTGAATCCAATTTCGCGCACAACTTCACGCGCGAACATGCATCGTTACAAAGTTGAGCCGTACGTTTTGGCGGGCGACATTTATGCCGAACCTCCGCACGTAGGACGCGGAGGCTGGACGTGGTACACGGGTTCGGCCGGCTGGCTCTACCGCGCGGGATTGGAATGGATGCTGGGCTTCCGCGTTCGCGGCGCAGTTCTTTTTGTTGATCCATGCGTTCCCAAAAACTGGCCGGGATATTCCGTCGAATTTCGATATCACTCCGCCACATACAAAATCGTCGTCGAAAATCCGCTTAGCGTGTGCTGCGGCATCGCTTCAACCAGCCTAGACGGCCGGATACTTCAGGATGGCGCCGGCATCCCGCTCGCGGATGACGGCGCGGCGCACGAAGTTCTCGTCGTGCTCGGCTAGTTCATCCCCACAATTCCATTGAAAACAAATGCATGTGAATCGGAAATCCCGAATGTGATAGCGTGCGTTGAATAGATCTCACTGAACTTGTGGAGCGCACGATGGATGACAACACGTTGAAAGAACAAATATCTCGGCGCGATGTTCTGAAAAATGCGGCTGCCGGTGCCACGATTGTAGGGCTGAGTAGCTTATCTCCCCTACCTCACGCAATTTCAGCGGCAATGATTCCGACTGAAACTGCTTCGCCTTTAGTGGCCTCTCGCGTTCTGCCATTGACGTCCACGAGCGACATTTATGTTCCTCCGCGCGGCCGCGGATTCATGAAATTTAGTTTCGATTTCGCCGAGCCGTCGATATTGTTTGAAAGACTCCGATTTTCCTTCCGAATTTACACCTTTGAAAACGCCTATGCGATGGACGGCGATTTAATGACCGTTGCAGACACGCCGGACGGCGGAATCGAGCTTACTTGCACAGGCCTGGTGTGGGCCGGCGGGCAGGAAAAAACTCCGGCAACATTAACCGCACGGTTTCGCCGTGTCGGAACGTTCATTGAATGGAATATTTTTGCGAGTATGGGCCAGCCGATTAAGTCGGTGGCTGCAATTGTTCGAGACGTTCCGCGTGGAAAAATGTCCGCCGGCGGAGGGACATTTTTTGACACGCGCGACGACGAGATTCTGCTCGGATATCCGTTCGGCGGGGGCGCTCTAAACACTGCGCGCGGAATGGATTCCCCGCTCGCCGTGATTCAGCAAAGCGATCACGACTTTTTCTTTCTTTCCGCGCTGGACGATAAAGTTCGCGCGAACCGCTTTTATTTTCAACCAGGAGAAAAAGGCTATCGCGTCGAATTAATTTATGAGCACGAAGGCTGGCAGAAGAGCAATTTTTTCCAAAGCCCTACATGGCGCGTCGGTCATACGCAAAATGCAGAAGACGCTTTTCGCCCGCATTACGAGCACGTCGAGAAAACTTTTAGAATTCCGGAATGGGAAAAACGTGATGACGTTCCCGCGTGGTTCCGCAAAATTGATTTGACCCTCGCGATTCACGGCGCGCATTGGACGGGCTACATTTTCAACGACTACGCGAAAATGCTGAAGATTCTTCAGTGGGTTGCGACGCAAATGCCCGCCGAAAACGTTTTAGTTTTTCTGGCCGCGTGGGACGGCCGCTATTACTGGAACTATCCGATGTACAAAGCGGATCCACGAATGGGCGGCGAGCCAGGTCTGCAAAATCTAATTCAGAAAGGCCAATCACTGGGCTTTAGATTCATGCCCATGTTCGGAATGAATTCCGCCAATCGCGAACTTCCGGTGTTTCCGCGAATCGCGGACGCTTCAACAAATCAAATTGATGGCGATCAATTCAGTTTGAATTGGGTGGACTGGGACAACGATCGCCACTTTGAAGGCTGGGGCGCGTACATGAATCTCGGTGTCGATTCCTGGCGGCGCTTTCTCGGCGATCGCATTTCTGAAGTGATCACGCGCTATCACGCTGACGCATATTTTCTGGATATCGCCGGCGGCTGGGAAAATAACACGAAAGCGGACATGCACGCAGGAACGCACGGCCTGATTACAGATCTTCAAAAGCGCCACCCTGGTGTGATGGCCTGCGGCGAAATGAGCTACGATGCGCTCATGTCCTTGATTCCCGTTTATCAAGTTGGCGGACCGGCTGGATATCCATCGGCTTTCAGCAAATACAGCCGATCCTTTCAGCATCTGAGCCATCCCGCACCGGGACGCGGAAGCAGCGGTGTGCACGAATCTGGATTTTCGCGATTCGATCCGCAAACTTTATCGCTCAGCCAGACACAAATTCCAACGATCACTGTTGTCGACGACACGTTTGATCGTTACCGCGATGTAATGGCGGAAATTATTGTTCGCGCGAAGCAGCGCGCCGGGCTGGCGTGATCTCGATCGCCGCAATGATAATGTTCGGCAACGGAGGAGTGAAATGAAATTCCGAATTGCAGCAATCGCGTTACTGGCGGTAATAATTTTGAGCACGGCCGGACACTGGGCCAATAAAGTCGAGGCGAATCCGATGACCAAGAAGCAATTATTCGGCAAGACCGCGGATGGAACTGAAGTTTATCTGTATACGCTGACGAACAAAAACGGCATGGAAGCCGGCATCATGAATTTCGGCGGCACGCTTGTGTCATTGAAAGTGCCCGACCGCAACAGCAAGCTCGCAGACATTGTCCTCGGTTATGACACGCTCGCTGAATACGTCAGCGGCGGAAGTTATTTTGGCGCCACAGTGGGGCGCTACGGCAACCGCATCGCGCACGCAAAATTCACCCTCGACGGTGTCGAGCATATTCTCGCGAAAAATGATGGCGACAATTCCCTGCATGGCGGCACAGTCGGATTTAATAAAGTTGCGTGGACTGCGAAGGAAATTCCCACAAAGGATGGCTCCGCGCTGCAACTGAATTATCTCAGTAAAGATGGCGAAGAAGGCTATCCGGGGAATTTGTCCGTGCAAGTTGTGTACACGCTGACTGATAACAACGAACTTCAAATTGATTATTCCGCTTCCACTGACAAAGATACGGTTCTGAATCTAACGCATCATTCCTATTTTAATTTGAAGGGGCAAGGCGACGGCGACATACTCGACCATCGCCTCACTTTGAATGCTGGCCGCTTCACGCCTGTCGATTCCGGACTGATTCCCACCGGCGAACTTCGCAGCGTGAAAGGAACTCCGTTTGATTTCACGGCGCCAGTCGCTATCGGCGCTCGTATTAATAATGATGACGAGCAGTTGAAGCTCGGCAAAGGCTACGACCACAACTGGGTGCTGAACCGCAAAGCAGGCGACGCGATTTCGCTTGCTGCGAGAGTTGAAGAAACTACGACCGGACGCGTGATGGAAGTGTGGACAACGGAACCGGGAATTCAGTTCTATACGGGGAACTTTCTGGATGGAAAACCTGGAAAAGGCGGCAAGCCTTACAATTTCCGATACGCGCTCTGTCTTGAAACGCAGCACTTTCCAGATTCTCCTAATCATCCGGCATTTCCAACAACAGAGCTGAAGCCGGGCCAGCACTTCCACTCGAAAACGATTTACAAATTTGCCGCGAAGTAGCGCATCAATTGCTTGACATGACCGGCTGGAACAGACTATTTAAGAAGCGCAATTTCCTCACAGAAACGGAAGGCAGATGGCCACAGCGCTCGCGTTGATTTTTTCCGAAGCGCCTGCAAAGTTACTTTCGCTCACCTTCATCGATGTCCTGATCCTCGTTTTGTATTTCGTAATGATCCTGGGCATCGGCTTTTACCTGAAGAGTTACACCACGACCAGCGAAGATTTTTTCATGGCCGGCCGTTCGATGACGGCCTGGGTTGCCGGCCTCAGCTTTCTCGCGGCAAATTTAGGCTCGCTTGAATTAATGGGCTGGGCCGCCGCCGCATATCAGTACGGAATTCTGGCCACGCACTGGTATTGGATCGGCGCGATTCCGGCAATGTTGTTTCTCGGCATCGTGATGATGCCCTTCTATTACATTTCCAAAACGCATTCCGTTCCCGGCTATTTGAAACTTAGATACGGAGAGCCTGCCCGCGTTCTTTCCGCGGTAACTTTCGGCGTGATGACCGTGATGATGAGCGGCATCAACATTTATTCGATGGCGCTGGTGATGAAAGCGATCCTCGGCTGGAACATTAATTACAGCATCTGGATTTCTTCGCTGACCGTGGCCGCCTATGTGGTACTTGGTGGATTGCGCTCGGCAATTTTTAACGAAGTGCTGCAATTTGTTTTGATTTGGCTCGGCGCAATGTTGATTCCGATTATCGGCCTCGTGGAAACCGGCGGCTGGAGCGGAATGGTTGCGCGCATCCATCAAAATTTTCCCAACGGCAATTACACGCATTTGTGGAGCACGCTCGGCCACTTCAGTGATAATCCGATGGGCGTCCATTGGACGGGAATTGTCCTCGGCCTCGGCTTCGTAATTTCTTTCGGCTACTGGACGACGGACTTCCTCGTTGTGCAAAGAGTTCTGACTGCGCGTGATCTCCGCTCTGCGAAAATGGCCCCGATTATCGGCGCATCTTTCAAAATGATCGTGCCGTTCATCGTGATTCTTCCCGGTCTTCTCGGCCTCGCGATTTTTTCCGGCGATCACAGGCTGGTCGGCGAATCGCAAGCAGTGGCGTCGGGAATGCACAGTTACAACGAAGTCCTTCCATTAATGTTGGCACGCTATTGCGGCCCCGGCCTTTTGGGATTGGGCATTACAGCGCTGCTCGCGGGTTTTATGTCCGGAATGGCAGGCAACGTAAGCGCTTTCGCCACGGTTTGGACGTATGATATTTACCGTCCGCTATTTCGCAAGAGCGCGCCCGACTCGCATTACTTGAGCATGGGACGCTGGTGCACAATTCTCGGCGTCTTGATCAGTATCGGCACGGCCTATTTCGTGATGCAATTTCTGAGCATCATGGATTATGTTCAAGCGCTCTTCAGCTTTTTTATCGCGCCGCTATTCGGCACTGTTATTCTGGGAATGCTTTGGAAGCGCACAACCTCCGCCGGCGGATTCTGGGGATTGCTGGCGGGAACTTTGTCATCCGTCGGAATGTGGCTGTGGGTGAAAATTGACCCGCACGCCCTTACGTACATCGCGCTTTCACCAAAAGCGCGAGACATGGCGGAAAATATGTATCGCGGATTGTGGTCCTGGATTATTTGTGTTGCCGTCACAGTAGTTATCAGCTTGATGACGACTCCAAAACCTGCGTCCGAATTAAATGGACTCGTCTATGGCTGCACTGAAATTCCGTCAGAGGGCCATCTGTCTTTGTATCAACGGCCGATTTTCTGGGCCACAATTGTGGCCATCATTTTCGTAATTTTGAACATCGTATTTTGGTAGGAGCAAATATGCACGCGAAAGATGAACGAATATCAATTTGGTTTTTCATCGGCATGTTGGTGTTCGCTTATGGAATCGTAATCACGGCGGCGGGAATTTACGAAATTTTCGTGCCGCCCGCGCATCCCGTGGTTCTCGCATCGCTTCATGCCGGAGTATGGTGGGGTGCGGTCATGTTGATCCTCGGCGGTTTTTATCTTTATAGATTTTCGCCAAAGAAAGAAAAGTGATGGACCTACATCCCAAGCGGCAAATGACTTTAGGAATTATTGTCGGTAATCGCGGGTTTTTCCCAGATCATTTGGCGCGCAGCGGACGCCAGGAAATGATCTCCGCGCTCGAAACTGCCGGCGTAAACGTAATCGCGCTTGGCGAAGCTGATTCCAAGCATGGCGCGGTTGAATCTCGTCAGGAAGCGGCGAAGTGCGCCGATCTTTTCAAGAAACATCGCGATACGATCGACGGAATCGTCGTAACGCTTCCTAATTTCGGCGACGAACGCGCTATCGCGGACACTCTGCGTATGGCCGATCTTCCCGTTCCAGTGCTTGTGCAGGCTACGCCGGACATCGCTTCTAAAATGTCCATCCGTGACCGGCGGGACAGCTTTTGCGGCAAAATGTCCGTCTGCAACAATCTCACGCAATACGGAATTCCCTACTCGATCACTTCACTCCACACGGAAGCGCCACAGTCCGAAACTTTCCGCAAAGATCTCGAATGGTTTCTCGGCGTTTGCCGCGTAGTAAAAGGAATGCGCAGGCTGCGCGTCGGCGCAATAGGTGCGCGTCCCACCGCGTTCAACACGGTGCGCTATAGCGAAAAAATTCTTGAGGCCAATGGAATTTCCGTGGAAACGCTGGACCTCTCTGAAGTTCTCGGCCGTATTGCGAAAATGAAAGACGACGATCCCGCGCCTCAAAAAAAGTTAATCGCGATTCGAAAGTATGTCGCCACACAGGGAATTCCCGATGCTGCCTTGTTGAAAATGGCCAAGCTTGGCGCGGTAATCGATAACTGGATGCGCGAAACGGAAGTGGCCATCAGCGCGATTCAATGCTGGACGAGCCTGGAAGAATATTTCGGCGTGGTTCCCTGCACTGTGATGAGCATGATGAGCAACGAAGGAATGTCCAGCGCTTGCGAAGTGGATATTTGCGGCGTTCTCGGCATGCACGCCCTGCAACTCGCTTCCGAAACACCCAGCGCGCTTCTCGACTGGAATAATAATTATGCCGACGATCCCGACAAAGCCGTCTGCTTCCATTGCAGTAATCTTCCCATGCATTTTTTCCAGGAAGTAAAAATGGATTTCCAGGAAATTATCGCCGGCACCGTCGGCAAGGAAAATACATTTGGCACCTGCGTCGGCCGTGTGAAATCCGCGCCGATGAGTTACGCGCGCTTTTCCACTGACGATCGGACCGGCACCATTCGCGGTTACGTCGGCGAAGGCGCTTTCACTGACGATCCGCTCAGCACATTCGGCGGCGCAGGCGTTGTGAAAATTCCCAAGCTTCAGGATTTGCTGCGCTATATTTGCGAGCGCGGATTTGAACATCATGTGGCGGCGAATCTCTCAACCGTCGCAAGCGTCGTCTACGAAGCCACCACGCGCTATCTCCGCTGGAATATTTACGAGCACAAGGCGTGAGCATGATCGTCGCCGGCGTTGACTTCGGAACGCTAAGCGTCAGACTTTCTCTGTTTGATAGCGAGCGCGGCCGCCTCGGCGTCGCCACAGCGGAATATCCACTGAAGCGCAAAAAAGAAGATCCCGACTTCGCAACGCAGTCCCACACAGATCAAATGGAAGCTTTGGCCCTCGCGGCTCGCAAAGCGCTTCAAACTTCTGGCGTGAACGGCAATGACGTCGCAGCGATCGCGCTCGACACCACTGGCTCAAGCGTGATTCCTGTCGGTGAAGATCTCGCGCCCCTCAACGACTATTATCTCTGGTGCGACCACCGTGCATGGAACGAAGCCGCCAGAATCACCGAAGTAGCACGCGAAAGAAATCTGCCAGCGATCAGCTGGTGCGGTGGCGTTTATTCCTCCGAATGGGGCTTCGCGAAACTTCTGCACTGGCTGCGCAACAATCCGGAAAAGCGTGGCCAATTTGTAACGGCGTTTGAACATTGCGACATGGTTGCCGCGGTGCTTTGCGGGATCACTGATCCACGCGAGGCCCCGCGGAGTATTTGCGCCATGGGCCACAAATGGCTGTGGAATAAATCGCTTGGCGGATTTCCCTCAAATGACTTCTTTACCGAAGTTGATCCGCTTCTTTCCGGCATTGGCGAAAAACTGCAAGGCCGTTACGCAACATCCGATAAAGTTGCAGGCACATTGTGTTCGCATTGGGCCGAAAAAATGGGCTTGCGAGCGGGAATTCCAATTCCCGTCGGCGCATTCGACGCGCATTGGGATACGATCGGCGCCGGCGCGCAACTTCATGACATCGTGAATGTAATCGGCACTTCGACATGTATGATCGGCATCACCGATAGCACCGCGCTCGTGCCGGGATTGTGTGGCGTTGTGCCGGGGTCAGTAGATCCGCGCTACACCGGAATTGAAGCGGGACTTTCCGCAACTGGTGATATTTTTGACGCCATCGCAAAGCGCGCGGGAATTTCCGTGGCGGAAATGTCGAAGAGCATTGAGAATTATCGCGCCGGAGAAACCGGACTACTGCGCCTCACATGGGACAATGGCGATCGCACAGTTCTGGTGAACACGGAACTTGGCGGCGCGACTTTCGGCTGGAAACTGACTCACACCGCGCATGACGAATTATTCGCGGCAATCGAAGGCACTGGCTTCCACACGCGCGTAATTTTGGAACGAATGGAGCAGCACGGCGTGCGAATCGATCGCGTAATCAACGGCGGCGGCATTCCAAATCGGAATCCAAAGCTCAATCAAATTTACGCCGACATTCTGAACAAACCCGTACTCGTGCCGCAGGGTGACGTGACCAGCCTCGGCGCTGCGATTTTTGCATTCCTAGCGTGTGGCGCGTTCAAAAGTATCGAAGAAGCGCAGAACGCAATGTGTCTGGAGTTCCGAATTTTTCAGCCGAATCCAGCCAGCGTCGCGGTCTATCAGCAGTTGTATCCTTTATATAGGAAGCTTTATTTCGCCTTTGGAGAAAAGCACTCCGCCGCGGCGAGTATTGGCGACGTGATGCCCGAAATCCGGCGAATTGGCGCGGAGGTCCGCAACTCACAATGATGCTCACATCCCTGCGCGCGGAAGTTCTGGAAGCGAATCTTGAATTGGTCCGCAAAGGTTTGGTGATCGACACCTTCGGAAACGCCAGCGGAGTTTCCCGCGAAAAAGGTTTGGTCGTCATCAAACCCAGCGGAGTTGAATACGCAAAAATGCGTCCCGCCGATCTCGTCATCACCGATCTGAACGGGAAAATTGCCGAAGGAAAACTGCGTCCGTCATCCGATCTCGCAACTCACATCGTTCTTTACAAAGCATTTCCGAAAATCGGCGGCGTCGCTCACACGCATTCGCGAATGGCCACGGCCTGGGCGCAAGCCCGCCGCGAAATTCCCTGCTTCGGCACAACTCACGCCGATTATTTCCACGGCCCCGTGCCAGTCACGGCCGTCATGTCCCACGAAGAAATTGACGCTGACTATGAATTGAACACCGGCCACGCAATCGTGAGACGCATGGCGGGAATCGATCCACTTTCGATGCCCGCGATTTTAGTTTCCGGCCACGCACCGTTTTGCTGGGGAATTTCACCGCGCGAAGCCGCTCACGCGGCGATGATGCTCGAAGAAGTCGCTCACATGGCGTACATGAGCGTGGCGCTGAATTTGCAAGCCGATCCCATTTCTGATTCTCTGCTGAACAAACATTTCCTGCGCAAGCACGGTTCAGCCGCGTACTACGGCCAGCCAAAAAAGAAGAATCGAGGCTGATTGCCATGCGAGAAAGGATCACGTCAATTTCAAACGAAGCGCGCAATTTAACTCGTCGTCAGTTCGCCGCAAAATCAGCCAAGCTCGCAACCGCTGCGTCCATAGCATCGCTCATTCCCACATGGCTTTTCTCTGACGCCACAACCGCGCAGCGCGTCACGATTCGCACCGACCAGGAAATCGGCGTCGTCCGCCCGGAATTGCACGGACATTTCGCGGAACATCTGGGTTCGTGCGTTTACGGCGGCCTCTGGGTCGGCAGAAATTCCCCAATCCCCAATACAAATGGATATCGCAAGCAGGCCATCGAATACTTGCGCGATCTTGGCATCCCAGTTTTGCGTTGGCCCGGCGGATGTTTCGCGGACGACTATCACTGGCACGATGGCATTGGCGCGCCCGCGCAACGCCCCAAGCGCGTCAACATTCATTGGGGCGGATATCTTGAGGACAACAGTTTCGGCACGCACGAATTTATCGAACTTTGCAGATTGATTGGCGCCCAACCTTATCTCGCGGGAAATGTAGGCAGCGGCTCGCCGGAAGAAATGCGCGATTGGATCGAATATTGCAATCATCCCGGCGGCAGCACTCTTTCCGACGCGCGCGCCGCGAACGGCTCGTCCGATCCTTTCCACGTGAAATATTGGGGCATAGGAAATGAAAGTTGGGGCTGCGGCGGAAACATGCGTCCCGAAGAATACGCCGCCGAATATCGCCGCTTCTCAACCTATCTGCGAACTTTCGGCGGCACGAAACCGTTTCTCATCGCCTCTGGTCCGAATGGAAATGATTCTGAATGGTCTCGCGGCCTGATGACAGGATTTCATCGCAATAATCCCGACGGCCTTTCCATGCATTATTATTCCGGCGGAAAAGATCCTGCGTTAAATTTCTCCGCCGCAAATATGGACGACCAACTTTCCAGCTTCGCACGAATTGAGCAGGCCGTGATCCAGCAACGCGCGCTGCTCGATGGATATGACGGCGGCCGCAGGGTCGCATTATTTCTCGACGAATGGGGCGTATGGGATCACATACTGCCCGAAGACGAAGCTCGTTACGGAAAGCTTTGGCAACAAAGCACCATGCGCAGCGCCGTTGCCGCCGGATTGGGACTGAATGTTTTCAATCGCCACGCCGATAAACTTTACATGTGCAACATCGCGCAAATCGTGAATGTGCTTCAATCTTTGCTTCTTACAAATGGCCCTCAAGGCGAGCAATGCGTCCGCACAACCACCTATCACGCGTTCATGCTTTTCAAACCACATCGAACGAAAACTTCGGTGCGAGTTGAAACGCAATCCGCCGCTCCCCTGGACCTCTCCGTCTCCGCATCTAAGAGCGATGGCCAACTCGTCGTCTCGTTCGTGAATCCGCGTCACGATGTAGACCTGCAAATAGATTGTCGCATTCAGGGTGGTACCGCCCAGGGAGCAACGGCGCAAATTTTGCACGACGCGGATGCTAATGCGTACAACAGTTTCGATGCCCCAAATCGCCTGACGCCGCAGTCCCATCCAATTCAAGTCGACGCGTCGAGAATCCAGCTGAGTCTGCCGCGCCTGTCCGTCGTCACCGCCACGCTTCGCACCATTTAGCCGCCCGTATTTATTCCACGGTTCTATCCCTTCAAAGCTATTGACGCGGATGACCTTACAGGGTATTTTCTGCCTGTTATTCGTCGGAAATTTACTGGAGGCAATCATGCGACGACGTTATGCAGCAGGCATTTTGGCGATTTTCGCCTTGGCCGTCCTCACGGCCGCGGCAGCAGACGATTTTTGGGTTAAGAAGGACTGGAAGACATGGACTGCTGCCGACTGCAAGAAACTGCTCGAAGAATCACCGTGGACAAAAAAAGTGCTCAAGGAAAATGCAACCGACGTCACTCACGTCCCCAGCGCTGCGCAAGGGGCAACTATTGATAAATCGTCAGCAGGGCTGAATCAGGGCGCGGGCGAGATTAACTACGTCGTCCAAATTCGCTCCGCGGAACCAATGCGGCACGCCTTGATTCGTCAACAGCAAATCGATAAAGGGTACGACAAGATGAGTGACGCCGATAAGAAAGCGTTCGATGCGCAGATGGAGCAACTCTACAATCCACCCGGCGATCCGATCGTGATCCACGTCAGGTATTATGCGAATCGGCCTCAGCTTACGGTCTTTCTGAACAACGCATGGGACAGCCTGCCGGCGGACACCGTTCCCGCCGATCTCGTTCTGCTCCCAGCGGGCGGCGGCAAAGTCATTCCGCTAACCTACCTGCAAGCTGCCGGCGGCGAACCTGAATTTGATATTACTTTTCCCCGCACCGCGCTTGCACCGGGAGTAAAATCCTTCAAGCTGCAAATTCCAAATCCGGCGATGGGCGATTTCGGAGCGTCAAAAGTTATCGCGGAATTCAAAACGGACAAGATGTCGGTTGACGGTAAGCCGGCGTTCTAATCGCTGCGTTTCGTTTCTGATGAGCAGGCACGGAAGACGCAATTTTCCGGGCCTGCTCGTCGTATCTTACGGGGCTGCATCGAAACGAGTTTCGGTTGGGAACGATCGTTAGTAAATCGCTGGCCGATCGATCGGGAGCTTCCATGCGCATTCGTCACGCCGCTGGTGTTTTTGCGATTCTCCTTTTCGCGGTATCGGCGACGCGAGCGGATGATTTTTGGATCAAGAAAGAATGGAAACAATGGACCGCGGCGGAATGTACGAGGCTCTTGGAAGACTCGCCATGGGCGAAAAAGATTCTGATAGACAATGAAGTGGTGAAAAGCCGTTTGCCCGACTCCCCCAACATAACCGACGGCTTAAATCCCGGACAAGCAAAATACGCGGCCGATGACGATGCGGGCGAGATTAAATACATCGTCCAAATTGTTTCCTCGCCTCCAATCCGGCGCGCTCTGATAAGGCAGGAGCAGATAAATCGGCAGTACGACAAAATGACCGATGCCGATAAGAAAGCGTTTGACGCGCGAATGGATACACAGCTTCCTGCCAACGCCTCCGCCATCGTCGTTCATGTGAAGTACTACGCGAACCGAGAGCCGCTCGGCGCGGATCTGGAAAAATGGTGGAAGAGCGTCCCAACGAAGACACCTCCAGAGAATCTGCTCCTGATCATGCCAAGCGGCGCAAAGGTTGCGCCACTTTCCTACGCGCCGAATTCCATGGGCGGAGATGAATTCGATCTCACTTTTCCCCGAACCGCGTTTGAACAGGGCGCTAAGTATTTTAAATTGCAGATTCCAAGCCCCGCGCTGGGTGACTACGCCGCCAGAAAAGCCATCGCGGAATTCAAGCTGGACAAGATGACGTTCGAAGGTCAGGCGACATTCTAATTTGGAATTCAGCGTTGTTCGTCCGATTGAGTTCTGCGCATTGTTCCCTGCAAGCAGCTGCGGAGCCGCTCCTCAATCTTTCGCGCTGTCGCTCCTAACAAATAAGTTCAATTGCCAGGGCCGCAGGTCGAGCCGTGCCACTCCGCTCGAATCCAGATTTCCAGCAGCCCGACCATCAATACTTAGAGGCATCGGATTAGCAGAATCCAAAATTTTCGTCCAGCGGCCCTCCGGAATCGGTGCGTCCACATTCACCGTGTTTCCTCCGAAATGAAATGCGATGCACACCTGACTTTCGCCGCTCCATCTGCGAATGAATAGCGTGGTTTGCTCCGCAAAAGCTACGACCTCCTGATCGTTCTTACTCAGCTCACTCAGCGCCGGAATTCCCGCGCGCAAATCAAGCAGCTCTCGATAAAACTCGCGAATAATTTTGTACTTTCCGCCATTTTGGAGCTCCCAGTTCATCTTCGACCGTAAGAACGTATCCTCAGCCTGCGGATCAGGAAGTTTAGTGGCCCACTGAAATCGCGCGAATTCTTCTTCTCTCCCTTTGCGAACCGCTTCGATCAGTCCTTTATCCTCGTGGCTCACAAAATATTGGAATGGCGCCGGCTCGCCATATTCTTCGCCCATAAACAGCATCGGAACATAGGGCGAAAGCAGAACCACAGCTGCCGCAAGCTTCAGCTTTTCAAGCGACATCGTTTGCGAATATCTGTCCGCCAGCATTCGATTGCCGATTTGATCGTGGTCCTGCGAAAAAACCACGAAGTGTTCACCGTGCAAGTCGTGTGTCGAAGTGCCATGGCGCTTTTGACGAAACGTCGAATATTGTCCGGCGTAAATAAAACCATCGCGGAATGCGCGCGCCAGATCTTCCACTCCGGAATAATCCTCGTAGTACCCGTTGCGCTCGCCCGTCATCAGTACGTGCAGTGCGTGATGAAAATCGTCGTTCCACGATGCATCTAATCCCCAGCCACCCACTTCACTTCCCTCCACAACCTTCGCGTCATTTCGATCGCTTTCGGCAATCAAATAAACTGGCCGATTTAATTTTTGGCCGGCCGCGTGACATTCCGCGCTCAATTCCTCCAGAAATTTTCGCGCCGAAGTGTCCACAATCGCGTTGATCGCATCCAGCCGCAATCCATCGAAATGAAATTCCTGAATCCATTGCAGCGCGTTCTGAATAAAATATCGCCGCACCTCATCACTGTACGGCCCATCGAAATTTAGCGCCGCGCCCCACGGCGTGCGATACGCCTCCGTGAAATATGGCGCGAACTCGCCCAGGTAATTCCCTTCGGGACCGAGGTGGTTGTAGACAACATCAAGCACCACCGCCATTCCCTGTTCGTGGCACGCATTCACCAGCCGTTTCAACGCCACCGGCCCGCCGTAAGAATCCTGGACCGCAAATGGATATGTTCCGTCGTATCCCCAATTCCGCGCGCCCGGAAATTGCGCAATGGGCATCAATTCAATCGCCGTAATTCCCAGCTGCTTCAAATTCGCGATCCGCGGAATGATGGCGTCAAACGTTCCTTCCGGCGTAAATGTCCCCACGTGCAGTTCGTATAAAACATATTTCTTCAGCTCCAGCCCACGCCACGTCTTATCATTCCAATCGAATCGCCCGTCCATAACCTGTGACGGCCCATGCACTCCGCGCGGCTGAAATTGTGAAACAGGATCCGGCCGCGCCGTCTTTCCATCCAATACATATTGATAAAGCGCGTCCGCGCTCACGTCCTTAGCAACACCAAAAAAATATCCGCGATCCAGCGCGTCCAAAGTAATCGTCCGCATGCCGCGCGCGTCCTCAATCCGCACGTCAACTTTCTTCGCCCTCGGCGCCCACAAAAGGAATTTGCAGATTCCGTCAGGCGACCAAACCGCCCCAAGCTTCTCATCCAGTTTCATAGTCAAAGCAATCTGCCTTTCCGCGAACACACTTCCGCGCAAACCGCGCCGAAAGTTCCAGCGAATAAAATCTCTTTTGAAATTTTCACGGGAAATCGTTTCCGCGTCTACTGGTTATTCTTCGCGGGTTTCTTCTTGGTTTCCTTGCCCGATTCCGCCAGCGCTTCAGGCGTAAACAATTTCGCGTCCAGGCCGGTATTAAATTGCGCGTCATCAATCGTCAGAACGGTGTGCGTATTCTCTAGCGGCGAAATCATCTCCAGATGCCGCGCCCCGGTAATCCCATTCACTTTCTTCAGCCCGCTCGCATGAAACTCGCGGACTTTCTTTCCGCTCTGATCGTACATTTCCGCTGCCAGAATCACCGGCACGTCCTGCCCAACCCAAAAATACACATATTTATATTGTGAGCGGTCCGGCGCCACGGGCGTTGCTTCAATCTTGTACGTTTTGTGGCCCTGCATCACTTCTCCGTCGCTCAACATTTTGTACGTAAAATCGTCCAGCACTCGCTCCGCTATATCTTCGTAAGTAAAATCACTTCCCGCGAACGGCTCCGACCGTTCTCTCGGCGCGATACTACGCACACGCTGAATCGCCGGCGTATAAAGCCACTGTTGGTCAGGATCGCCTTTGTGAATGAACGAAAGCAAAGTGACGCCCTTAATTTCGGCGGGATCCGTGAACGTCAGCAAAGTTTTGCTGTCGCCCAATCCGCCAATTCTTTTCAGCACAAATTTTTTCTTCTGACCGGTGCCGTCCTTACCGACAATTTCCAGATTCGCGCGTATCGTCATGTCCTTGCTTTGGTCTTGCTGGTAGACGCCTTCCATCACTGCCCGCGCATCCGCAGCCGCGCTCCAAACAGGGATGGCCGCGCCAACGCACAGCAAAATTCCAGACAGCGCCACCGCTCGCTTCACGCTCATGTTATTCCTAACGAAATTATTCATAACCAATCGCCTCAATCACTTTCACCTGTGCAGCGCGCCGCGCCGGCCACCAGCCCGCTAGTAGTGAGATGACCATCACGATAGGAAGTGTCACCAATATCATCAGCCACGGATAAAAAAACGGCACCGTATACCCCGCCAGCGCCATCCCTACCGTGTGCACCATAAAATAGGTATTGAATAGCGCCGCCACGGCTCCCGTCAACACTCCAACAATGGAGATCGCCACTGCCTCCAGCAAAACCATTTTCCGGATCTGCGCTCGCAGCCCGCCAATCGCACGGATAATCCCAATCTCGCGCCGCCGCTCCGAAACAGAAATAATCAGCGTGTTCACAATCCCCAGCGTCGCCACAAGAATCGCGACAATTAATTGAATATTGTTCATCAGGAAAAATTGGTGCACCAGACCAAACACCCATCCGCGAAATTCTGCGTTCGTATAAACAAACGCGTGTTCCTGATTCGCCGTCAATCGCTCAATCTGCTGCTTGATCAAAAGCGGATCTACGCCGGCATTTAGAGTGATGTCGATAAAATCCACGCTGTCGTCTTTCCAATATTGTTTGTACAGTGCGCGATCCATGAAGATCGTCCCTTTTTCGGAACGATAATCATCCATGATTCCCAGCACCGGCCGCTCCAATGGCCCCGTCGGCGTTTGCAGACGCAGCGTATCTCCCAATCCAACATGGAATCGTGCCGAAAAATTTCGCGACAGCAGCACTCCTTCGCCGAGCGGCATTTTTTCGCGCGCCACTTTCTCGTCGCCGTCATCCACCGCATATCCCACGCGATCCATGAAATCTTTCATTTGATACGCAATTAACGCCGCGCTGTCATTCGCGTATGGAATCACAGCAAAGCGCACATTTTCGGCGATCTTCACGCCCGGAATCGCGCCAATTTTTGTTCCCAGTTCCTCGCTGAAGTGATACGTAGGCGACCGCAGCAGTTGCGACGACGCCACAATCAAATCCGAATTCAGCATCCGTTTCATCCAACGATCCATCACGCCTTCGTAACTTTGAATGAACGCGCCCGTCGAAAACACGAACATCAATCCAATCATCAGCGCGCCCACCGTCGCCGAACTTCTCCGCGGCGCCTGAATCATCGCGTCCACCGCCAATGCGCCTTCCGATCCGCCAAAGTGGCTCATCATCGGACGCAGCGCTTGCGCCGTCCACTGCACAAATTTCGGCAGCAGCACCGTCAAACCTGCCAGCATCAGTCCCGCAAAAACAAATTGAACTTTTATTCCGACAGTCGAAGGCGTCCATCGAATCAGCACAAGTCCCAACGCAATCAGCAAAACTCCCGCCGCCATGCGAATCCATCCCAACACCGCTTCTCTCTTGCGGCTTTCAATATTGTGCAGTGCCATCGTCGGATCAAGTTGCGCCGCGGCATGCGCCGGAAACCACGCTCCAATGAGTGATGCCGCCACGCCCAGCACCACTGACGTAATCGCATAATTCCAACTGAAAATCGCGCGCTCCGGCGTCGAAACCAATCCATACACTGACGCCACCGCCGATCCCATCAATCCGCTGGCCGCCGACGCCAAATAATATCCGCCCACAATTCCCACGATTGATCCAAGAATTCCCATCACCAGCGCTTCGCCCAAAAACATCAGAGTCACATTGCGCCGCTCCAATCCAATCGCGCGCAGCACTCCAATTTCTTTCCATCGCTGATTCACATTGATTAAGAACGAATTAAAAATAATGTAGAGCCCCACCAGCAGCGCCACAAAACTTGTCACCAACATTCCTTCGCGCATCGCCGCGACAGTATTTTCCAATCCCTGTCCGCGCGTCTCCGGTTGCGCCACGTCGATTCCCGCCGGCAAACTCTCCCGCAGCCGTTGCTGAACGGCCTCAACCGTTTGCGCCGGATCATTCATCACGTCAATGCGATCAAAATTGTGTCCGCGATCGAAAACAAATTGCGCCGAATAAATATCCATCACCGCGATATTTCCGCCGAACACCTGTCCAATTCCTTCCGGCTTAAATGTTCCGCGCACCGTAAATTCTTTTCGTCCGCGCGACGTGAACAACGGAAATTTATCTCCAACTTTCAATCCATGCTTGTCCCCGAACGCCCGCGAAATTAAAATCGAATCCGGCTGCGCCACAAATACCAGCGGGTCAACCACATCCGTCTTCGAGCGGTCGAATTGATAGTCCCGCAATTTCTGATCGCTCGCCGTATCCACGCCCAGAATCAAAAGTGTTCCCTGATCTTCAAACTGCGTGTGCGCCACAACTTCAATTACCGGCTCGGCAATCTTCACGCCGGGCGTAGCGCGCACTTTATCCAGAATTTCTTCGGGGAATCCGGATTCTCCGGACGTGACTTGCAGCGTGGCTTTGCCGGCTAATTTTTCAACGGTGAGCTTCAGCGAGTCCAGCAGTGTCGCGTTCGTTGTCCGAATCGCGAAAAAAACAGAAACTCCCAGCGCAATTCCCAAAACCGTAAGAAAAACTCGCAACCTGTGCGAGTGCCATTGCCTAAATGTGATGAACCACAGCGCTCCCAGCATCAATCAGACCCGTGCTGCGCGTGCTCGACGAATTCTTCCCCGATAATCGCGCCATCTCGTATTGTCAGAATTCGATCGCACCGCTTCGCCGCATATTCATTGTGCGTCACCAGCAAAAGCGTGCTGTTAAATTCACGGTGCAACACTTCCAGCAAATCCAGAATTTCCTCGCCCGTCGCGGTATCCAAATTTCCCGTCGGCTCATCGGCAAGCAGGAGTGGCGGACGAAACACCAGCGCCCTCGCAATCGCCACTCGTTGACGCTCTCCTCCCGACAACTCGTCCGGCCTGTGCGTCGCTCGTTTCTTCAATCCCACTCGCTCCAGCATTTTTCCCGCGCGCTCTTCCGTTTCGCGCCGGCTCAATCCCTGCAATCGCAACGGCAGCGACACATTCTCAATCGCCGTCAGCGTCGGCAATAAATTAAATGTCTGAAATATCATTCCAATTTTTTCGCGACGCGCCCGCGTTCGCGCGTCATCGCCCAGCGACGAAAGCTCGATCCCATCAATTTTGATCGATCCCGTCGAAGGTTCGTCCAATCCACAAACTAAATTTAGAAATGTGGATTTTCCCGAGCCGGAAGGACCCATCAACGCGACGCGCTCGCCGCGATCGATGCTCAAACACATGTGCTTCAGTGCGTGCACAATTTCGGCCGTTCCGTAATTCTTTGAAACGTCAACAAGTTGGATCATTCGCAGGACACCATGAGGACCGCAATTCGATAAAGCTTCACACTAGATGCCCTAAGAGTTTACATCAAAGCTATGCGGATACATGTGCAAAATCGAATCGGAAATTGTGACTGCCCCACTATGGGTCACTTCATGCCCAACCCGTCTATGTCTTTGTATAATAAGGAGATACGCCGCCCAGCATCAAACCATTCCTTCAATTTATTCTTGCTTCTTCCGTTCGGTTCAATGTACACTCCGTCCCCCAGCCCCCTTATAATGTGTGACGCAAGTACTTCCGTACTATAGCGGCGGATTGACTCCGGCGTGATTATTGTGGTGCGTGGAGCCTTCACCGGACGGGCCAGCTTTCCACGAAACAATTTTCTCGCGGTGAGCACGGGAAGTCAGCATTAGAAAGCTAGCACCAGAAAGATAGACCGACGATGAGCACTCAAACTCTTGACACGACCGACTTGAACTCATCTCCAACGCGCCGTCCCGGCGAATCTCCTCGCCAGCAATCCGTCTGCATTGAAATTCCCGTCAGTGTGCACGGTTCGCGCAGTGCTTCCGGAAGCCTGAACAATAATCAGGCTGCGAAACCTTTCCTCGAAGAAACTCGCACCATGATCGTGTTTCCGTCCGGGGCCGTTTTGCGCCTCACGGAATCCGTCTCCGAAGGTCAAATTCTTATTCTGAAGAATGCGCGCGTAAAACAAGAAGTTGCCTGCCGCGTGGTCAGCTCGAAAACGAACGCCAGCGCGAAGGGTTATGTCGAAGTCGAATTTTTCCAGGCCGCGCCCGGATTCTGGGGTATCACGTTCCCGTCGGCTCCGTCTTCTTCTCATGCTGAACCGGTGCATGCCGCGCCAGAGCCACGTCAAACTCGCGTTGAGCCTTCAGCTTCAAAACCAGCTTTTTTCCAACCGCCCGCGCCGAAGCCTGTTGCACCTGTCGCGCCGGTAATTTCAAGACCAGCGCCCGTTCCAACGCCTGTGATTCCGGCCGCGGCAGTGCCTGAAGTATTCGTTCCTGAACCTCCCGCGCCTGCGCCAACTCCGGCAGCAACCGCGCCGTTCGTTGCCGCGCCGATCGAATCAAAACCATTCGTCGCTGCGCCAATTATTTCTTCTCCAATCACGCCGTTGACCCCCGATTCAACTCAGGAATTAAATGCCGCAATCGCCGCTGCTTATCGGCACGCGCCCGAGCCGGCCAAGCCAATAAAAAAGATCGAGCCTGTGCATGAAGTAATGCCGGTGAAAGATTCGGTTGCTGTCTCCGCGCCGCCGGCGCCTTCCATCGCTGACATTCTGCCTCCGTCGAACAAAACTATTAATCCGACAAAACCGAAATCCGTTCCGGCAGCAAAGCCTTCGCGAGAATCGCTCACCTCGTCTGAACCTCTCGCCATGGCCGAATCGATCGGATATCCAAGTTCGGAATTCTCGGGCTACTCGAAATCAGAAAAGTCCGCGAAACAGTCTCGCTCTTCGTCGTCCGCGCATTCATCTTCCATCGAAACTCGAAAAGTTGAGCTGACATCAAGTCAGATCGCCTCCGAAGCAGTCGTCGGAAAGCCGATGTTCGGTTCAACCTCTGACGATTCAGCAAGCGAAAAATCTGGTTCCGGCAAAACTTGGCTCATTGCTGCGGCCGTGATCCTACTTTTGGCCGGCGGCGCGGGAGCCTACTGGTGGACCACAACTCATAAACTTGGCGCCGCTAGCTCCGTATCGGCTGCCCCGCCATTGGCAACAGCTCCGACTGTTCCAGCGGGCACAGCTCAACCCGGCACTACGCCAACCGGCACAAATTCGCAACCATCGAATAATCCGGCGGCAGCGCAAAATTCCGTCGCCACTCAGAAGCCCGGCGCACTTCCTCGCACCGCGCCAGCAAATTCTTTGACCGTTAAGCCAGAGGCGACTTCCGCAGTCGTGAATTCTCATCGTCCAACTGTTTTGCCGTCCGAGAAAATCGCGGCGCCTGTTGCCCATACAAAAAGTTCTTCGATCTCCGCGCCCGATGTCTCCACCAATTCGTCGAACGCCTCCGGCGCATCCCTCAGCGCGATTCTTCCCGGCATGGGACAGCCAAGCTCCGCTCCCGCTCCTCCACCGGCTCGGCCTTCCGGACCGCCGCCTGCCGCAAGTGTTCTGCAACAGCCGAAGCTGATTCAGTCCAGCCCGGCGGTCTATCCCAAGATCGCTGCAACTCGCGGTGATTGGGGCGACGTAATGATTGACGCAACAGTGGGCGAGAACGGACAGGTCACCGACGCGAAAGTGGTTTCCGGCCCAGAAACATTGCGCCAGTCGGCGCTGCAAGTGGTTCGTACACAAACCTATCAACCAGCCAAACTAAACGGCAAGCCCGTCAGCATGCATGTGATGGTAAAAGTTCCATACCCGAAACCGCGCTAACACTAGCACCGACACTTTTGTTTGCCCTGAGTGACGACGGGCTTCTCCTGTGGATGTGGAACGAAGGGTCGGTGCACTTACATCAGAACTAATATTCCGCTCTCGTAGCACAGCCACTCCTGCGGCTCTCTTCATTTGGCGTTGATTTGTAGGGACGGGTCTGCGATCCGCCCGCCGACCAAATAGTTCGGCGAGATTATTCAACCGACGGTCTTAAGTCACACAGGCTTCAAACTGTGGCGGTTGGCAGCACCGCTCAATTTCCCGAAGGCCTCTCCACCTTATCGACAACCAAAAACTTCAGCGACGCCTTCGCCGGTTCCACTTTCAAACCAAGTTGATCGCGCAACGCTTCAAGGCCCGTGGTACCCGAAGGCGCAGGCGGCAACGCCGAGTCCGGAGTCGAAGTTCTAACCGGCTCCGGCGTAAATTGGAGCGTCCAATCAAAACTTCCTTTCAAACCGGTCTTGTCAATCACAGGACGATCCAGCCCCAGCGGCATGGTCGAAAGCGACCGTGCGATCACTTCCATCGTCATGTCGCGTGCGCCCCCCATCGGGCCACCCGGAGCGTCAATCGCCGAAAGGTTTCCGCAAACGGTGAACCCGGGCAACCCCCCTCCCGGCGAAGCGGCTGGTTTGTCGCAAGGCGGCCCGTCGGCATGAGGAATCAACTTCGGCCCCGGCTGGCCCGCCTTTACAAGCCTCAGCTCAAACACCGGAACCTCTCTCGCGTCAAAATGGACCACCAACTGGAAACGATCAGCCAACAGCGACTGCATCATGAGCCGCATCTGGTCCTTCGTCGGATTGTCGATTGGTGCCTTCGCTTCAATGGTGTAGCGATCGTCACTCACCCATTTCGGCAGACGTGAAAACTCGCGACGCAGTTCCTCACTCGGCCAAACCTTGTAGGCGAACTCGATATAGTCCTTGAGCGGGGAACTCGCCCGGAAACGTGCGCCGGTCGGCTGATAGTCATCTCCAGGGCCCACTGAAAACCCAGTTGCCACAGGCGCTCCTGCGGTCAGTTTCACGGAGGCCACCTCAAAAGCCATCTTGCCTCCAGCTTTCGTCTGCCAATCCGTTGCGTCCTGAACGCGAATCGCGGGCGCATTCACAATGCCGGCAATCACCGGCGCAGCCACGATTGCGAAAGCTGCCGACGCCAGCATAAATTTCTTCCAGCGACTTAGCCCAACCGATTTTCGATTCCACACCTTCCGCTCGATTCCGCGTTCGAGATTGGCGACAATTCTGGTGATCATTTCTACGCCTCCTTCTCGTTGCTGCCGTCGCTAGCACAGCCAATCCTGCCTGCCCTGAGTCACGAAGGGTCTGTGCGCTTCCCGCCCGAAAATACTAACCCAATAAAAATTTCTCCCACTACAATTCAACAACCATCATCCCAACTCCACCGTCCCACGGAATTGACACGCCAAACTTCCGCAGAGTAACCTTTCCAATGTCACCATCCAAAGCAACCGCGGAGCCTTTCACGCAATCTGACATCGCATGTACACCAACAAATTTCATATGAACGAAGCCGCCAGCCGTGCAACGGAAAATAAATCAATTCCATTCATACCCGTCATCTTGTCCGTCATTCTTATCTTCACCGCCATTTCCTGCGGCGGCGGAGGAACCTCGGCTCCGAGCGGCGTTCCTGTGGCAAATCCCGGAGGCCCGTATCTCGGAAACGTCAATCAGGCCTTGGGATTTAGCGGCTCTGGCACTGCGCCGAGTGGCAGGACAATCGTGTCATTCGCATGGCAATTCGGCGATGGCGGAGTAGGAACTGGCGCGACCACGGCGCACACGTACAAATCCGCCGGAAATTTCACCGCCACGCTCACAGTCACCGATAGTACCGGAGCCATGGGCTCCAACAATGTCGCCGTGGAAATCATCACCGCTCCCGTAGCCTTTCCCGGAGGCCCGTACACCGGAGTCGTCGGCGCGGCCGTATCCTTTAACGGATCTCAATCCACCGCTCCTCCGGGTTCGTCGCTCGGATTCGCTTGGCAATTTGGCGATGGCGCAACAGGTACCGGCGCAACTCCAACTCACACCTACACCAGCGCGTGCACCTGCACAGTAACTCTCACCGTAACCGACGACACTGCCGGTGTCAGTACAGCGACGACAACCGCCACAATCTCCGCAAGCTCTGGCGCGTCAAGCCGAACCGCAACTCCGTCAACATTTTTCGCAATCGGCCCCGCTGCAAATACTTCGACGCAATTTGCCTACGTTTTATCACCGCTACAAAGCGGCGGAAGTTCGCTAACCATTGAAACCATAGACAACTCTACCGGCACGTTGACGCCGACCGGTGTCACTCCTCCATCGCTCGACGCCAACTTCATCCCCGCCGGAATGATCACAGATCCATCGCAGAAGTTTCTATATTTGTACGGCGGAAATTCGGTGCAGTCATTTTCGATTGCCTCCACTTCCGGCGCGCTAATTCCATCCGGCACCACATCCATAAATGGCAGCGCCAACGGCAACGAAACATTAATTTTCAATCCCGGCGGAAAATTTGCGTACTTTGTCACGCAAAATCCAAACACGGCAGACCCAACCACACCCGGCTCCATCACGCGTTTTTCCGTCGATCCAAATTCAGGCACGCTCGGCACAATTGAAACGGTTTCAGCTCAAGTATCTCGCCCGCAATCTTCCGCAATTGATCCGAGCGGAAAATTTCTCTACGTCTCAGGCTTGGAATCCGGCGCGTCAAGTGCCGCCGCTGCGCCGCAGATCGCGGCATTCTCAATCGCTCCCGACACAGGCGCGCTGAATCCAATTTCCAGTTCGCCCCTCGCCATCCAATCCGGAATCGCAGCCACCTCCATCGCTATCGATCCAACCGGACGCTTTATGTTCGCCGCCGTAGGAAATTCGACAACAAACTCCGCCACGCTTCTTGTTTTCACATTCGACTCCGGCACGGGCGCGTTTGTTCAATCTTCGCCGCTACTCCTGGGCGGTGCCGTCGCTAACGCGACGTCACTCGCGCTTTCGCCATCCGCAAATTTCGGCTACGTGCTCACAACCTTTGCTCGTACTGACGCAACCGTGCATCAATCGGCTCAACTGTTCCATTGGGACATCCAGACTGGCATACCGGCGCTCGGCAATTACTCCGTTGACCACGAGGAAGTGGCCGATCAATTTGCTTCCTCGGTTGGTAACCTGACTCTGTTTTCTCCCACTCCAGTTGGAAGCGCGAGCAACGCAAATCCAACCCGTGGTGTTTTTATATTTATCGTCGCTTTGTCCGACTCATCGATCTTCGGACACAAGTTAAATCCCAATACCGGATCTTTGGCCTCGATTCCCGCTCAGTCG
>DASYNR010000367.1:0-20013 GCA_036008485.1 Candidatus Acidiferrales bacterium
CGTGCTTATGCATTCCATCGGGTTGGCCGGGTTGAAAGTCGCCATCGTGTCCAGCTGGGCCAGGCGGCTTTCCAGCACCGCCAAATCCTCCACCGCCACCACCAGAGCCCGACGGTCTGGCACTGGTTGGATTGGTAGTTGCACCACCCTGAGGAGGGTTCTGCGCAAGCGCTGTTTGCGCGATAGAAAACAGCGCGATAGCTCCGGGAGCAAACTTCAAGAAATTCCTGCGTGAGTGAGCCGGACTCATTCCACTTCTCCTGCAAGGACGCCCCGGTGCCACGGGGTGGGTGGCGGCGTCAACGCGGATACTATAAACTGATTCCGCCGTAGTTCCCTAATTGTATGACGAATTTGTTTCCTCAGTGGACAAATTTATTGTTAGCCCGGGGTTTGCGGGTCGCCGGCATATTCCTGCTGGCGGTGCTGCTGATTCGTCTGCTCCGGTCCGCCACAAATAAGCTGATTGATCACACTACCAGCGAATCCGCCAGCCGGTCCGCGCGCCAACACGAACAACAAACGCGAACACTCGCTGGAATTCTGTACAGCGCGGGTGTCGGAATCATTATCGCGATTTCGATTTTGATGATTCTGCGCGAGATTGGTTACGACATCACGATTCTGGCGGCCGCTGCTGGACTGGCAAGCGTGGCGGTTGGTTTTGGCGCGCAAAATCTAGTGCGCGATTTAATCAACGGGTTCTTCATCGTGTTCGAGGATCAATTTGTGGTAGGCGATACGATCCGCGTCGGCGAAACCGTTGGACGCGTGGAGCACATAACTCTGCGGCGTACGGTGCTGCGCGATCCGCAGGGTGCGCTGGTAACTGTGCTGAACGGACAAATCCAGCAAGTCGCTAATTTGAGCCGCGATTGGGCGCAGGTGTTTATCAACGTAACGGTCGGCGCGGATGCGCCGGTAGAACCGCCGCTGCTGGCACTGGATCGCGTCGCCGCGGAATTGCGCGCAGACGCGGCGTGGTCCGGTGCGCTGGTAGACGGGCCGCGAGTGTTGGGAGTGGATGCGATCAGTCCCCAAGGCGCGAAACTTTTGGTGCAGGTGCGCACGGCGCCGAATCGTCAGGACGATGTAGCGCGCGAATTGCGCCGCCGAATTTGCGCGCGATTTGAAGCGGATGGAATCCGCACCACCGGCGTTCAGCGCATCGAAATTCGTCGCACGGACGAAGCATCGTGACGCTGGAAGAAGCGCTGTTATCAGTGTGGCGGCAGACGCTGGACGAGAATCTGAATCTTGTCGAGCTGGAAGGCGCGCGTTTTCCGGTGCAGAGAACGCAGAGACGCAGACTCCGGCAAGTGGATTTTGTTGTCGGCGCGCAGTCGTTGCGTGGACTCGAGCAAAGCCCGGAGACGCGCTCGAAATGGGCGGCGATGGCGCGCGCAGGACAGAAAGTGATGCAGTTTCTTTCGGGCGGACTTTATATTGGAAATGTTGCTGACGGCAAGTTGACGCTTTACCGCAAAGTTGCTCCACGCGAGAAGAAGGCGGCTAGCGCGAGCTCCGGTGCTAGCGGGCCAAAAACGCGTCCGGCCGGCTAACGCTCCGACGGTGCAGTATTGGCTAAGTTACAACGGTTGGCGAAGGCTCGACTGTTGTTGAAGGTTCGACAACTGTTGAAGATTCCACTTCGGCGGTCTCTGAAATCTCCGCAAGCTCAACACGATCCCGGCCGTTATGTTTCGCGCGATACAGCGCACGGTCAGCCGCTCGCACGATCGACTCCAGCACAGGCGTACTCCAACTCGAAGTGCACGCCGCGCCAAGACTCACCTTTACAGGAATTGTTGACTCGCCCGCAGCGAATGGACGTGAACGAAATCCTTCCAGAATATTTTCAGCACGCTGGCGTAGGCTCGTCGCGTCGCATCCGGGTAGTACGACCAAAAATTCCTCGCCACCGTAACGCCCAACAGCGTCGTACCCGCGCACGCCTGCCGTTAATCTCTGCGCCGCTTCGCGAAGCACGGAATCACCCGCGCCATGGCCCAAGGTGTCATTCACCGACTTGAAGTGGTCGAGATCGGCGAGAATCACTCCACAAACTCCGTCCTGACGCTTCGCGCGTTCCAACTCGCGGCGCAGGAAATCCGCAATGGACGCGCGGTTCAATAGTCCGGTCAATTCGTCATGCGTTGCTTTGTACTGAAGCACGTCCGTCGACGCCACCAACTTGTCTTCCAGTTCCAAAATTCGCAGGCCGACACGAATCCGCGCGCGCAGTTCCTCCGGGAAAAATGGCTTGGTCAGATAATCATCGGCGCCCGCTTCAAGCCCTTGAATCACGTCCTGCTTATCTTCTTTGGACGTGACCAGCAGAATGTACGCGTATGCATATGCCACGCGCTTGCGCGCTTCGCGGCACACTTCAGGTCCGGACATGCCGGGCATCATCCAGTCCAGTATCACCAGACGCGGAGGATCTTCGGTCTGCAAAATTTCCCACGCTTTGGCACCGTCATTGGCTTGAATCACTTCGTAGCCCCACTTGCTGAGAAGTCTATCCAGCAGCAGGCGCGATACGGAATTGTCATCGGCAATTAAAACTTTCAACGCGCTACCTCCTGACAGGCCGCCAAAAGTTCCGGCTTCAACAATTCCCATTCGGAATTGAGTTCCGTGAAGTCAACTTCGGCGCCGGCTAGTTTCTGATCTCGTCCGCGAATTTCAAGTCTTCGAGCGATCCCTGCCAATGCGCTCGCGCCAAGACTGGCTGCGCTTCCCTTCAGCGAATGAGCAGCACTTTCCAGTCGTGATGCCGACTGCTCCTGAAGCGCCAAACCGATTGCTTTGATTTGCAGCGGCGCATCACCCACGAACAACTGAATTAGCTCGCCCATCAATTCATCATTGCCCTGCAGTCGTTCGCTCAGTTCCGCGCGATTGAATGAAAGTTCGCGCTGAAAACGCGTGAGCACCAGACGGTCGATTTCCGCCATCAATGTATGTAATGAAATGGGCTTGGCAACGTAGCCGTCCATCCCGGCGTCGATGCAGCGCTCGCGGTCGCCTTTCATTGCGTGAGCCGTCATCGCGATGATTGGTATATGCGTGTGGGACTGTTGTTCCATGCGGCGAATTTCCGCAGTGGCTTCCAGACCGTCCATCTCGGGCATCTGAACATCCATCAGCACTGCGTCGAAGCCATGGAATCCAGCTTCGATCAACAAATCGACCGCCTTTCTTCCGTTGTTCGCGACGATCACCTTGTGACCCTGGCGCTCCAGCAATCGCACCGCCAGTTGTTGATTGACCAGATTATCTTCAGCCAGCAGAAATCGGCGCGGCACTCCGACGTTTTTCTGCTCGACGGGAATTTCCGCCGGCACGGAAGCCGAAATCGAACTGCCGCTGTACGCAAGCGTGCTCAGAATCGCGTCCAGCAGTTCCGATTGTTGAATGGGTTTCACAAGCGTTGCCGCGATGCCAAGCCTGCGGCATCGTTCTTTATCTCCAGCTGCCAAATCTGATGTGAGCATCATGATGGTCGCTCCCGCGAGTTCGGAGTTTTCGCGAATTTTTTCAGCCACCGCGAACCCGTCCATGTCAGGCATGTGGGCGTCGAGCAAGATCAGCGGGTAAGGATGTTTTGCGGCCGATGCGTCCCCAAGAATCGCCAGCGCCGCTTGTCCTCCGACGGCTGCCGCCGGGGCCATCTTCCAATTGTTCAGCATTTCGACCAGAATTTTCCGGTTCGTGCCGTTATCGTCGACAACCAGTACTTGCGTGCCTTGCACTTTTTCGAGACTAAGTTCGGTGATCTGTACGCGCGCCTCTCCAATCCCAAATGACGCTGTGAAATGGAACGTGCTGCCAATACCTGCGACACTTTCCACCCAGAAGCGGCCGCCCATCAAATCAACCAACTGTTTCGCGATACTCAGTCCAAGTCCCGTTCCGCCGTAGCGTCGCGTCGTGGAACTATCCGCTTGCGTGAATGGCTCGAGAATTGTTTTCAGCTTTTCAGCGGCGATGCCAATGCCGGTGTCCTGGACGGTGAAATGGAGGACCGCTGAATCGGCGTGTTGCTTTTCCACTTCCACGCGTACTTTGATTTCACCCTTTTCGGTGAACTTAATTGAATTGCCGACCAGATTCACCAGAACTTGACGCAGTCGTGTAGGATCTCCAATGACGTTCTCGGGGACAGTGGCGGGGATATCCACGGTGAGCTCGATTCCCTTCTTGTGTGCGCGAACGGCGAGAGTCTTCAGCGTGTCCAACAATGCGATGCGAACTTCAAACGGGATGGATTCCAAGTCAAGTTTGCCAGCTTCAATTTTAGAGAAGTCCAGAATGTCATTGATGACCACCAGCAATCCATCGGCGGAAGATTTCACCATCTGAAGATATTCGCGCTGCTCGGGTTCGAGGTTCGTATCCAGCGCCAATTCCGCCATGCCAAGAATTCCGTTCATCGGCGTGCGAATTTCGTGGCTCATATTGGCCAGGAATTCACTCTTGGCGCGATTCGCGGATTCCGCGGATTCTTTCGCCGACCGCAACTGTTCTTCCACGCGCATTCTCGCCACGAATTGTCCAATCTGGCTACCCAGCGAACGAAAAACGGAGAGCAGTAACGGATCGACTTTCCTGGGTTCACGGTTAAAAAATTCCAGCACGCCATTCACTTTGTTCTCGAAAGCGACTGGAAACGCGAAAAGGGAATGAATGCCGGCGCCGTGCAGCAATTTCCACCGCACCGGATTTTTTTCGTTGCTGATCTCATAAATAAACGCGGGATCATTCTTTTCCCAAACATTGCCAATCAAATCCTGGCCCACGTTAAAGGTCAGCTGTGATGAACCTTCGAGAAACTGTAAGAATTCCGCGTCTCGCTTGTGATAACTCTCCGCGCGCTGCATCGCATTAATTTCAGGATTTAGCACCCAGAATTCGCCCATATCCCATCCCAGCGTGTCGCAAACAAACTGAAGCATTCGCGTCACGGCGTTGGAAAGCGAAGGAGAATCCGCGAGGATACTCGTAAACGCGTACTGAATCGACTGACGTTGGGCTGAAGTTTTTTGCTCCGTGATGTCGCGAATCGTTGCGATGAAATACGTCGACGCTTCCGCCTTGATTGCCGTCACCGCGATGTCCGCATCAAACTCGCTTCCATCATGCCGGCACAGCACCGCCTCTGCCTGATGCCCCACAAAATCCGATTTCCCCGTTTCGAGGTAACGGTACATATCGTCGCGATATGCAGCGCGCAAGCGCGCTGGCGCGATCACCTGCTCGAATGGCCTTCCAAGCGCGTTCGCCTTCAGTATTCCGAGCATCTCCTCCATCGCAGGGTTGAACTCGGTTATTCCCTGCTCGACGTTGTGCGCGACAATCCCATCCAGTGCGGCGTCCTGAAATGCCACTCTGCGCGCTTCACTCAACTCCAGCGCTTCCTGCGCTCGCCGGCGTTCGGTTACATCGCCGTAGAGGCCGAACGCGCCGACCATGCCGCCATTCAGCATCAGTGGGACGGCATAAATCTCGGCGTCAAACAAGCTTCCATCTTTGCGGCGCCGCCGCGCGATGGTGTGAATGTTTTCGCCGCCAACACCTCGCCGCGTAAGCTCCATCGCGTCTACCTTTTCCTGCTCGCCGCAAACCAAACTGTCTATTTCTCTGCCGATAATTTCCGATTGTTGATAGCCGAACAATCGCTCAAATGCCGGATTACAAAGTGTGATGTTCAGTTGCGCGTCCATGGCGACAATGCCCAGCGGAGCTGTTTCAATTAAAGAATTCAGATAGGCGGTGCGTTCGGCGAGCTGGTCCTCTGCAACGCGGCGCTCTGCTACTTCCGATTGGAGTTGCGCGGTACGCTGCTCAACGCGCAGTTCAAGTTCATCGTGTGCCTTCCTTAGATCGCCGTCGCGCAATTCGATTTGCGAAAGCATTTGATTGAAGCCCTCAACGAGATGGCCCAATTCGTCGTCGGATTCTTTCGTCGCACGGATGGAATAGTTTCGCTCCACGGAAATCATCTTCGCGGTCCACGCCAATTCACGAATGGGACGCGTGATGGCGTCCTGCAACCGAGTGGAGATGGTGGAAGCTACCAGCAGGGCGGCAAGAAAAACCGCGCAGAGTACGGCGCCGTATTGGCCGAGTCTGTCATAGAGTTCCGCAATATCCGATTCTACGTATAGGCTACCGACGGTCTCGCCGTTGTACCGGATGCTGTGAAACATCCGAATGCGTCCGCGTGAATATCCGTAGCCTTCCGAAGCTGCGGCCGGGGCGTGAAATTGATCCGCGTGGTCGCGCGCGTAAACCGCGATTACCGTCCCGTCCGCACCATAGAGAGCAGCGGCGGTGACGCTCGCTTTGGCGGAAAAGCTACTGAGAATTTCCCGTGCAGAATCTCCGTCATGAAAAACAATCGCCGCCGAACTGTTCGAGCCTACAATTCCGGCCACCGCCTTCAGCGTGTCAATTCGCGTGTGATAAAAAGAATAGGACTCGAATCCAATGAGCACGATTCCCGCCATCACCAGCGCAACGGCGGTAGTGAGCATGGTGAGCGCCCGTATCTTTTTGGCGAGTGGTAGTTGGCTTATAAATTCCATTCTAATTGCCCGCCGGTTCGGGAAGGTCCACCACGCTGCGCGCCAGCGCCAGTAATTTGCTGCTCAATTTAATCCTTGTGCGCCCAATTGCCCCTACATTTACATCGAACCTCATTCGATTGTTTTCGACCTGAAGCCTTAACATTCCGCCGCAGGCGAGGAAGTCCTCCGAAGTTCCGATGGCCAGCGCATCGCGCTGCCGCGCATTTTTAAGCGCGTCTATCACGATCGGGCTACGCGGCGATTCCACATACAGAACCTGGCAACTACGCATGTCAACCGCTGACTTTACAGCGCGACTTTCCAGGAAGCGCCCGTTGAGCGCTTTACCCTTGGAAATGGTTTGGAACGCAGCGCGAACATCGTCAGCGCCCAGAAAGCATGTGGTGAGAGGAGACCCGGCGTCGGGGTAAGCCTGCGTCGGCCATTCGGTGAATTTCACAAAATTAAATACGAACGCCGCGCGAATCTCCGCTTGCGATGGCGTTGCAGATGACTGCGCCGTGGCCGCCCGCGCGGAAAAACAAAACATCACAGCAACGCACGCTCCCAAGCACGGGAACACGCGACCAAAACGCGGCCTTCGAGCGTTAGCTTTATTATTTCGCGCCGAGTCACACTTCATTTTTTCGCGTTACCTTGAAAATGCCAGGTCACTTTGGCGTAATAGCTTCTGCGAATTGCAGCAGCCTCGAACCAGTCTGGCGCCGATTCAAATTCCAAATGCCCGGGCGAAAGCAGATTTTGTCCTACTACGGCGAACTCAGCGTGCTCGCCAGCGTGCCAGCCAATGCGCACATCCAGCCGGTAATATCCGGGAACCGGAAATGTATCCAATGGTCCGACCCGGTAGAGTGCACTATCAAACTCGAACCGGTGCGGAAGGTCGAGGCTCGATCGGATACTGAACTGATGATGCGGAGCGTTCAGAGTAGTAGCCGTTGTATTCGGCGCCGCGTTCGCGGAGCCGTCGCGAAAAACTCCGTCAAGCCAGGTGTATCCCCCGCTCAGCTTCCAAATCGAAACGGGCTTCCAATTTCCGAAAAATTCGATCCCGTGCGTCTGGCCATCAATCTTGTTGTCTTCGATCTCAGGCAAAAGTAGGAACGGAATTCCAGATCCAGTTTCAAGAATTGGCGCGCCCGCGTTCTCACCATCTAGTCTCGTGTAGTGATTCAAGTACGCGGTGGCCGAAATTGAAACTTTCGAGCTGAGTTGCGCGCGATACCCAATCTGAAATGCGATTTCCGCTTCTGGACGTATGCTAGGATTTCCGAGTGCCTCCGGAACAATCAAAAGTCCGCCGGGTCCGGGAATGGGAGCCAGGAATGCATCGACCCCAGTATCGGATGGAGAAATCCCACGCAGTGCTCGCGAAGCCGCCAGCCAAATAGCCTGCCGCGAAGTCGGCGTCCAAAGAAGTCTAGCGTCAGGTTGAAAGTCGATCCCTGAAGAATATTCCCGCTGCACCCGGCCACCGAGGGTCAACCGCAGGCGTCCCGGTACGAGCTCGATTTCGTCCTGCCCGAAAGCACTTACAAGATTCTCTACGGTCCGCGGCGGAGTGAATGACACCGGTATTCCGCCAGTGGTGTCGATTTCGATTGCGCGGTAGTCAACACCCCAAACCACATCGTGACGCTTGCCAATCGCGATATGATGCTGAAATTCCACGTCCACTGTGTTGGAAGCTCCCGTCACAAATCCCGCATCAGCTCTTTCGTGGTCGTAATACACTTGAAGGCTGATTTCCGATCGTGCAGAAAAAGTGCGCTTCCAGTGCGCCAACAGATTGCCGCCGTGGTCTTCAAGCGCGCCCGGTACAGGTGCAAAAGTCAGCGGTGTGAGTGATGTCGTGAAATTCGTCGTTCCTTGTCCATCGCTTCGGAAAAGATCGCCCTCGACGGTCAGCGAATCGCGCGAGTTCAGAATCCAATCCGCGCGGAATCCGCCGTGTTGCAGGTTCCAACCGTCCTGCGGCCCCAGCACACCAACTTCCGCCACTGATTCCGTTGAAAATCCTTTTGCAAATACGCGGAAAGTACCGCCGCCCGGTAACTGTCCTCCGTACTGTCCAGCGCCATATCCGCCAACGACATTTCCGCCGCCAGCGGTAACTGTGCCGCCCTGGGTCTTCGCCGAATTCTTGGTGATAATATTTATCACGCCGTTGACGGCGTTCGTACCCCACAGCGCAGCGCCGGGACCCGTTATCACTTCGATCCGTTCTACGTCTGCCAGCAGAATGTCCTGCGCGTCCCAAAAAACTCCCGAGAAAACCGGCGAGTAAACTGTCCGGCCGTCCACAAGCACCAGCATTTTGTTCGCGAACGCGTCGTTGAACCCGCGCGAACTGACCGCCCACGTATTTCCGCTGGTCTGAGCAACGTCAAGTCCCGGCGCCATCCGGAGCACGTCGGGAAGATTCGTGGCACCCGAGCGTCGAATATCCTCACTGGTGATTACGAAAATGGCGGCAGCAGTGCGCTGAAGAGGCTCTTCTTTTTTCGCGCCGGACGTAACTTCCAAATTCATCAGGTCTTCGATGGACATCTGCGTGAGATCGCCCTTCGCAAAAACGGGCGGCACAGTGGGAGGTGGGGTTTGCGATTGCGCCCACCCAGACCCCGCGCTCACAAATGCGAGAAAGAGGGTTAGCAGGACGCACCTTGCCAAATGCTCCCGTTCGCGATTAGTCGTCATGTTCATATGGCTCCGCTCTGTAGACGGACTTCGGCCGGCGATCAGTGGGAATCGAACACTGAAGCGGGAAGGGAGTTCAATTCATGCTAGGCCGCAGGATGCGATGTGAATATGCAATTTGAGACATGTTTCAATTGTGACCAACTCGATACTGCGCAGTTGAGAGGCAGTCCCAGGGCAAGGTTCGATAGATTTCAGCAGAATTTCCGTAGGCGCGTACAATCAGGCTTGCGGAAACGATCGTGTGGCTTTTACAGGGAAACGAAAACTAGATTGGGAAGCTAGAAGCCAAGCAGTCCGGTAGGCTTTACTGAAATTTGGAAACTCGAGGTACCGGCGTCCGGTTTTGAACTTCGCTTCAACATTTGTCCGCTCGCGCCATCACGCACTTCTATTTTCAAAGTCAATTTCTTCTTCGCCTGAAAATCAAAGCGAACACTATTGGACTCGGCGACCTGCAGTCCTCCCGAAGATGTGATCACGCGGAACTGGTGCGTTCCCGGCGGAATCGAATCGTCATCGTGCTTCGGGTCTTGCTGTCCTTCGGCTAGAGCGGCGCGCTGAAAAAACTCTTTGCCGTCCATCATCACCGTGAAACTTACACTGTTCGGAACATTGCGATCGTCAATCCGAAGCTTCGCAAAATCCGCGGGCGCCACGGCATCAGCTGGCTTCGCTGCTGCCGGAGGTGCGGCCGCTGCGCCCGAGTTCGGTGCCGGTGCAGGATTCGTTGTTGCAGGAGCGGCCGGTGGCGTTGACGTCACCGGAACGGGCGCGGGGTTCTGAACTTGCGTCGGCTGTGATACCGGCTGCTGCGCCTGCGCGGAATTCGATCCGGTAACCGGAGTCATCGGCGCGCTGGATTTGTTCGAACCTTTGGTGGCAAGCGTCTTCGCGGAATTCTTTTTGTCGGAAGAGGCATCGGAATTCTTCGCGCTCGATGTCGGGTTTGCACTCGACGCCACCGACTTCCCCGCAGGTTGATCCGCCGGCTGCTGAGCGCCCTGAGCCGTTTGCGGAGCGTTTGGATCCGGAGGCGTCAGCGAAGCATCACCTTGCGCCGCTACTTGCTTCGCCAGTTCGTCAGCCTTTGCGCGATCCGCGGCTAGAGCCGCGTCCTGCGCTTGCTGCGCTTCCTGCTGTTCACGCACTTGCTTCCTGTGGCGAACGATACTTATGGTGCTGATGGATCCAACAATCACCACGCCCGCGATCACCGCGATTGCCAGCGCTCCGAGAGTTCCTTTTTTCGCGGCGGGTTTTGCGATCACACCTGGCGCAACATTCGAGCCAGCGCTTGCGTCTACATATGCGCCAGTACCCACTCCACCGCTTTCATTTACCTTGCTTGCATTCACGTTGCTCGCGTTAACACTGCTTGCGCTAGGATTAGTTCCGATGTTTGCGGTCAACGGCTGAGTACCAGTTGACGGCGGTTGCATACCCACCGAAGCCATTTGCAATCGAGCGTCGGTATCCAGTGTCGTGTTTGGATCGCCATCCATGTGCGCCATGGGCGCAAGAATCGATCCGGATGTTGTTCGCTGTACCGGCGGCACCATCTGAGAGATGTCACGTCCGGCGTGGCCAGCAGCAAGATCCGCCGCCAGAACTTCGCCCGTCGCGTATCGAGTGGCCGGATCCTTCTCCAGACACTTCATGATGATCCGCTCGAGCGCCACTGGCACCGCGGGATTAATGCGCCGCGGCGGTGCAGGCTCGGAGTGAACAATTTTGTAGGAGACCGCCGTGATCGTATCGCCCGCGAAAGGTTTATCGCCCGTTGCAAGCCAATACAAAATCACGCCAAGAGAAAATAAATCGGCGCGGCCATCAATCGGCACTCCCGTGAATTGTTCCGGCGGCATAAATGCCGGAGTGCCCAACAATTGTCCGGTAGTCGTGATTTGCGTGGCCGTCAGCTTCGCAACGCCCAGGTCGGCGAGTTTCGCGCGTTCCACCTCACCCGGCCCCGGCGCAGCCAACAAAATATTGGCGGGCTTCACATCGCGGTGGACGACTCCATTGCGATGCGCATATCCGAGTGCTTCCGCCACCTGCTGGCCGAGTTCATAAATCCGATCAATGCTGAATCGTTCGCCAGCATCCATTGCAGCAGCCAGTGACCTGCCAGCCACAAATTCCATTACCAGATACGGAGTGCCGTCCTGTTCGTTTACGTCGTAAACAGTAACAATTCCCGGATGCGACAGGCGCCCAGCGGCGCGCGCTTCTCGGATAAATCGCTCGCGATATTCTCCGGCCAATGGGCCGGTAAGCGCCGCGGCAAGAATCGTCTTAATCGCGACGGTGCGATCCATCGTTGGATCGTGCGCGCGATAGACCGAGCCCATCGCGCCGTGACCCAGCTCCGCGATAATCTGATACCGTCCGATAGTTTGTGGTTGGGACATGTTTAGCCGCAGGCGGCACTTTAGCACAACGTACGGATGTCTTTGAAGCGGTTCTGTCCGTTCCGTGAAAATAAATTGGGAGCGTCCGGAAATCCCCAAACGCTCCCGAATCACACGTTCTTTCAAAATTTCATGTTTTTCTATTCAACGCACCACGCAACTTTAATGCGACGCGTCGGCGTATTTCACCGAGCATCCATACGGCCGAGTGGCGGACATCGCCAGAGGCTTTCCGGCCATCGCTGAAGTAAGCGCTTCCTGCACGTAATTCTTTGAATTGGGAATGTCGCTTGCATCCGACGTCGCATGATCGTCAATCGCGCCGTCGTAAATCATCACGCCCTGCGGATTAATGATCACAATTTGCGGCGTAGTCTTTGCGTCATATAAATGGCCGAGATCGCCCGAGGCATCCAGCAACGCCGCAGTGGGCGCCGCGTTCATTTTTCCCATGTAAGCATTTTCGGCGTCAGCGGTCATGAATCCTTGCGTGCCCGGCGCGGACGAAATTACCGTGAACCACACGACGCCCTTCGCAGTCCATTCCTTCTGAAGACGTTGCATGTTGCCGCTCTCATAATGCTTGCGGGTATAAGGGCATCCATTGTTGTGCCATTCCAAAACGACAAACTTGCCGCGAAAATCCGCGAGGTGATAAGTCTTTCCATTGCTCGCCGTGGCGGAAAAATCCGGCGCAAGTTCACCGACTTTGGGGGCTGAAAAAACCAGCGGCGTTGCTAGGGAAAAAAGCGCGGCAGAAATAAAAACTCCAACGGAAAATATTGCGGATCGTTTCATTGGTTTCCCTCCTAAAGCAATTCGTGTGTTCGGCGGGGGCCCACTCGCAAAGAATACCAAAGTTCGCACTCCTGAAAAAGAGGGTCAACAAGAGGACTACTGGGGCCCTGCGAACTTGATCGGCACATTCAGCAGATACGCTTCGCCGCTCGGCAATTCCAGAACGCCCTTCAAAATCCCGATCGGTTTCGTTAGCTCGCCGGACTTTCGCAGTGTTAGCCGCAGTCCGGTAGGCAATGACGCCGCAACTTGCGGCGCGGAATTGTCAATTTGAGATTCGTTTAGCGGGAAAAAATATCCCTGCGAAATTGGCTGTCCCGCTTGAATATCAATCACGAACGAATCTTTTTCCTTGTGACCGGAAACCTTCCAGTTCGGCGGAGCCGGCTTCGGCAATCGCGCGCGCGCCGCTGCAAATATCGCCGCCGTCCCTGCGTCCTGCCCTCCTTGCGCTTTCGCGGGAGCGGCCAGCGATACCTGCGCCTTCCCCGGCATGCACATCTGGTCGCTACAAATCAGAAATTTCACGGCGGCTTCAATTTTATCGGGCGTCGATGCCGAATAATCGGCGCCAACGCGTATCGGCGCCATCAACAAAACGTCGCCGTCGTACACATAGTTCACGATTGTGGACGCTCCCATTTTCCGCGGCGCGGGCCATTTGATTTCGCCCGCCGTAAGTCCCTTCGGAAGTTGCCACGTTACGTGCGGCGGCTCGCCGGAATCACCGGGATTTTCCCAGTAGATGTGCCAGCCGTGTTCCATTTTGAATTCCAAACCAATTGTAAAATCGTGCCCGGGAGTGATTGCGGAATTTTCCGAAATAAGCTCGAGCGTTCCGTGAGGGATATGTGCGGACTGCGCAGAAGTTGCAGAGCCAGAAAGGAGCAAGAAAATAGCCAGCGCTAACGTGGCTACTGCCGGCGAAAAAATACTGCCGGCCACACGCGCGGAAAAGCGATCCACATCAATACGCAACCGCGCATCCATCATACTCACCGCGTTCCGCTGCATCTTTGTTGGACAACATTATTGAACAATGAGTGTGACGACCAACGTGTGCGTGTCGTTCCCGGCCGCACCCGTAAACGAAAGGTTGTAAGTTCCCGGCAACGTCGTGCCGGCGGTACCTGGTGTCACGACGTTGTTACTTCCGCATCCGGAAACCAGCCCCGTCATTCCGGTAAGTAGTATGACCAGGAGCATCGCACTAGCCCATCTTCTGCGCCTCCCGCCGAGTTCCTCCGCATGTTTTCGAGTCCAGCGATGGAAGGCGAGGAATGCCAACAAGGTAAGCGCGTAAAACAAAACCAGCAGCCGACCGAGCGGCGTTCTAAAATTCGGCCAGAGCCTCGGCGGCGCATTCGCAGGCGCAGCCGTCGTTGACACCGTGAAACTCACGCTTGCCGATGTGCCCGGTGACACCGTTACAGAACTTTCCGGAAGCGTGCATGTAGCGCCCACCGGGACTGTTCCGCAAGTGATGCCTACCTTGATCGAATCGGTCGGCGCGGCTCCTCCAACCGCATCCACTTCTACGGTAAATAAGGTGGAGCCTCCCTGCGCCACCGTCTCCGTCGTCGTGCCTCCGGAAGGCACTACGATCTGGAAATCGATACCCGTCCCGAGAAGGTTTATGCTCTGCGGACTATCTCCGGCGCTATCGTTCAGGGTAAGTGACGCGGTCCGTGATCCTCCGGCCGTCGGCTTGAACGAAACGCTTATCGTGCACGTGCCTGCGGGCAGAACAGTTGGGCCGCACGTTGTCGTCTGGGAAAAATCTCCGTTATTCGTCCCCGTAAAGATGATCGCACTAAGGTTCAACGTTTCCTTGCCGTTGTTTGTCACCGTTACAACTTGTGCCGTGCTCGTCGTGGCCACAGCCTGCGTCCCGAACGTAAGCGTAGTGGGACTCATAACTGCGGTGGCGCCAGTTCCCAATCCGAACAGAGTGCCCGTCTGCGGACTGCCCGACGCGTCATCTGTAATTGAAACTATCGCGACGTTGGCGCCAGTGGTGTTCGGCGTGAACGTCACCGTGATCGTGCACGAACTTCCGGCCGTCAAGGCTGCTCCACATGTGTTGACCTGCGAGAAGCTCGATGCATTCGTTCCGCTGATCGCGATGCTCGATATATTCAGCGTGACCGTCTGATTGTTCGTTACTTGAATTGATTGCGGCGCGCTGCTCGTCGTGTTGATCTGCAACGGGAACGACAATCCCGCCGGCAGCAGTGTTACCGCGGAAACGCCCGTTCCTGTAAGCGTCACAATTTGCGGACTGCCTGGCGCGCTATCCGAAACGCTCAGGTTTGCCGTAAGCGCACCGCCGACAGAAGGCGTGAACGTTACATTAATCGTGCAAGTTCCCAATGGCGCCAAAGTTGCCGGACAGTTATTTGTCTGGCTAAAACTATTCGCGTTCGGCCCTGTAAAATTAATTCCCGCAACTTGCATCGGCGCAGTGGTGCTCGTATTCGTCAGCGTCGCCATCTGCGAAGGGCTGTTACGCGCAATTACTGTCGGATTGAAAACAAGCGCGGGCGGCGCAAGTCCTGCGACGGGCACAATCACCAATCCCGTCACGTTGCGAATTCGATTGTTTCCCGTATCCGCGATATCAACCGCGCCCAAACTATCAATCGCAATCGACGAAGGCGAATGGAGTTGCGCGCTCGTTGCCGCACCGCCATCTCCGCTGAACCCGGCGCCCAGCGCGTGATCACCTGCCACGGTGCTGATTTTCCCGCCGGTCACTTCGCGAATCACATTGTTACCCGTGTCCGCGATGAACAGATCGCCCGACGGATCCACGATCACCGAAAGCGGCCCGTTCAATTGCGCGGAAGTGGCCGTGCTGCCGTCGCCGCTGTATCCCGCGCCTAGAGCGTGACTGCCTGCGACCGTTTGAATATTGTGATTTGAGGCCAACACTTCGCGAATCACATTGTTTCCGGTGTCCGCGATAAACATATTGCCGAGTGCATCCAGGAATATTCCCGAAGGCGACGAAAGCAGCGCGCTCGTTGCCAGCGCGCCATCTCCGCCGAATCCCGGGCTTCCGGCGTTCATCCCTGCGACCGTCTGAATTTTCCCGGTTGCGAAAACAACTTCGCGAATTACGTTATTTCCTGTGTCCGCGATGAAAATATCTCCTGCGGGATCCACATACACGCTCGTAGGCAACTTCAGCTCCGCCTGCGACGGCGGCCCATTATCGCCAAGATATCCCGGCGTTCCAGTTCCCACGATAATTTGCACAGATCCGCTCGACGCCACCACCTCACGAATCACGTTATTTTTAGTGTCGGCGATATAAACGTTGTTCGAGGTATCCACGAACACGCCCGTCGGACTGTTCAGCGCTCCACCTGTAGTTCCTGCGATGGTCTGAATCAATCCCGTGGCCGCTACCACTTCTCGGACAGCGTTGTTCGCTGTGTCTGCGATGAATAAATCACGTGGACCGTCCACCGCTATTCCGGATGGAAGGTTCAATGCTGCGCTCAGAGCGATCGCTCCATCCCCGCTGAAGGCCAATTGGCCGTTCCCGGCAATGCTGTGGATGTTCCCGCTGGCCGCAACCACCTGCCTCACAAAATGGTTCGCCGTATCAGCAATCACCACGTTGCCCGTGGCGTCCACAAGAAGCCCGAGTGGTGAAGAAAGCTCGGCAGCCGTCGCCGGCCCTCCGTCCCCTGTAAATCCGCTCAAACCATTACCGGCAATTCTCGAAATCTTCCCGTTTATAAACGCAACTTCGCGGACTTCACTGTTCGTCGTATCTGCGATGAACACGTTGTTGTTCGTGTCCACAAACACCGCCGAAGGCCCGTGCAGCAATGCCGCCGTTGCCAGACCACCGTCGCCTGTCGCTCCGGCGGCTCCCGTCGGCGAGCCTGCGAAATTCTGTATATCTCCCGTCGCTTTCACGATCTCTCGAATTTCATTGTTACCTTGGTCAGCGATGTAAATGTTTCCCGCGCTATCCAGGGAAACGCTCAGCGGATTGTGAAAAACCGCAGCCGTAGCCAGCCCTCCATTGCCCGCGAACCCGGAAGAACCGTGCGTTCCGGCGATCGTGTTGATCGTTGTCCCTACTACTTCGCGAATCACCTGATTGCCGCTGTCGGCGATGAAAATATCGTTGTTCGCGTCCACGTAAATGCTATTGGGGTTATTCAACTGCGCGCTGGTGGCAGCGCCCGCGTCCCCGCTAAATCCGGCGCCCAAGGCGTGATTTCCCGCCACCGTCGTGATAATCAAAGTCGTCGCGGCAACTTCTCGAATCACATTGTTTCCGCTGTCAGCGATAAACACATTATTGTTCGCGTCGACGAATACTCCCGTAGGTCCGTTGAGCTGCGCCGCCTTTGCCACACCCGTATCGCCCGAATAGCCGGGGCTGCCCGTACCGGCGAAAATCGTGAGCACTCCGCTCGAATTAATCATGTAAACGTTATTGCCGTTTTTGTCCGCGATGTACAAATTCAGGTTTGAGTCCTGCGCTACTCCGACCGGCAATCCCACGCTGGCCGAAAGCGCCTGCACGTTATTCGGACCGCCGCCCGCCACCGTCGTAATCGTGTTTTGCGCGCGCGCCACAATCGGCGCAATTCCCAGAATCACTAATGCCATCAAAATATGTCGGCGCACGTTCACTTGGCCTCCGCATGAACGCTGGGTAACAATCCCACCGTACGCGTAAATTCCGAACCATCAAGAGCTTTCAGATTCAGCACCAACATGGGCTTTCCGCCCTCCCGCCACAATTTATATTCCGCGCCGCTGATGCTGGCGCTCACCGTGAAATCCACATTGCCGTGCGCGGGAATCGTGAACGAAGCGGAAAGACTCTGCGTCGTTCCCGAAAGTGTGCTGCGCAACGCGACGTCTCGGCTCTCCAGCGTCGCATCCGTGCTGCTGCTCAAAATAATATGCAGTGTCACGGTGACGTCCGTTCCCGCATTGTCTGCTTGCTGAATCGCATATACGCCGGAAATTTCGTGCCCGTTCACCGTTCGCGGCGTCCGCGCCATCAGCACTGCGGACAGCAGTAAGCAAACTCCGGCTACGGCAAGGCCTCTTGCAGTGATCATGTATGACTCCACGGGAATTTTCCCGGCACAACTCCGGCTTAAACCGTCACCGCTTTGCATCCCCAGCGGCGGACAATCGAGTCCCCTGACGGGCCGGCAATTTTAGAAGCGTGCCGAAGAGTGCCCCATTCTAGCAGACTCAAGCATTCCTGGCACAACCCCTTGGCACAACCGATGTTGCGCGAACTTTGGCGCACTCGCTTGCGTGTCTATGCGATGAAAAAGTTGGGAAAAGCGTTGCCTGAGTTAGTTGCGCAGCCAATCCTGGCTGTGCATTGTAGGTCCGGCTACCAAACTGAATGACCGAAACCTCCATGCATGACCAAACATGTTCCTTCAGTTTGTTTTCGGAAATATCGCAGGATGGAATTTTTGGAGGCGCGGGTGGGATTCGAACCCACGAATGGAGGTTTTGCAGACCTCTCCCTTAGGCCACTTGGGTACCGCGCCCCTGATTAAATCTGCCACGCAACATCGCCGCTAAAACATATCGCGCAGAGTAATCGCAGTATAGCGGATTCCGCGCGCAGTGCGAAGTACGAGCCCGTTATTTAATTTCCGCAACGGGTTGTGCAAATCGATTCCCCCAGCGTGATAACATTAAATCGGCCCGAAACCTGCCCTCATTCAGGAAAGCCAGGTGCGAACGGCAATGCGAAAGCTCGTAATTACTAACTGGCAGTTCCGGTTCTCGTTCGTGTTACTGATGCTCGCCATTTGTTGTATGCAAGTCTCCGCTCAGGGTGGCCCGCCATATTACACCAACGACCCGGGCACTCCGGGAAATCACAACTGGGAAATCAATCTCGCGTATATGCCGTTCCTTTACACCAATAATTCTCTCAGTCATGTTCCCGACGTCGACATTAATTTCGGCCTCGGAGATCGCATTCAACTCACTTATGAAAGCGCATGGCTGCGCGATTACGATCCTCCCGGAAATGCAAAGTACGGCTTGGAGCAAGACCAACTCGGGGTGAAATGGCGTTTCTATGACAACAGTAACTCCGGCCTGGCAATTTCCCTGTTTCCGCAACTCTCCGTCAACAATCCCAACAATGCAGTACAGCGCGGAATCACTCCGCCCGGCGCCAGCTTGTTGCTTCCCATCGAATTCTCAAAGAAACTTAAGCATATTCATTTGAATTGGGAAGCCGGCTATAACTTCGTCCACCTCGGACCTGATGGCTGGATCGCAGGCCTCGTCGCGGGGCGTGACATTACTAAAAATCTTGAATTGGACGCAGAGGTCTACAGCACTGGATTTTTTCGTAGGTCATTGAATCAGGAAACTGCCGACGTCGGCGGGCGATATAAAATTCATCCTCCCTTCATTTTGTTATTGATGGCCGGGCGAAGCGTTGCGCCGGCATCCAGCCACCAGCCATTTTTTGTTGGTTACTTCGGCATGCAAGTTCTGCTACCTCCAAAACCATTTGAAGATAATTAATTTCCGTGTTGTTCCGGCAATTTGCGCTTCCATACGATCCGCATCGCAAAATCGCAGACATTCCACGCGCTCTCAGTTACAATTGCGCCGCTCCTGATTCGTGATTGATAATTTCGCGGAGGAAATTTCCGATGCCTCAATTTTCGCAAATCGCGCAGGGTAAATCGCGCGCCACCATTCGTAAATTTACCGGCTACGGGCTCGCGTGTCTCGTCGCGCTAGCTGCTGGCTCCGCGATTTTCATTGCAGCTCCTCGCACGGCGCATGAATCTAGGGCGCCGCAAGCGATGCAACAAAAAAACGCGCCGTTCACAGTTTCTTTCGGATCGGATCTCAGCTCCACTCCGCTCGATGGCCGCGTCTTCGTCATCATCTCCACTACCAACGACCCCAACCATGAACCGCGCACTCTAATCCTTGAGGAAGAAGCGCAGTCCCAACAGTTATTTGGCGCGGATATTGACGGCCTCGCGCCCGGCCAGCAGGCCGCCATCCCCGGCGAAGCAGAAGGATATCCTCTGCACCATTTTTCCGACGTGCCCGCCGGCGATTACTGGATTCAAGGAGTCCTGAATAAATACACCACCTTTAAGCGCTCCGACGGCCACACCATCAAAATGCCGATGGACGAGGGCGAAGGCCAGCACTGGAACACCAAGCCTGGAAATTTCTACAGCAAGCCGCAGAAAATTCATTTCGATCCGCATTCCGGCGCCACCATTGAAATTAAACTTACGGAAGTCGTAAAACCCATCGAGCCGCCGAAAGATACCGAATGGGTGAAGCACGTGAGAATCAAGAGCGAAGTCCTCTCGAAATTTTGGGGACACGATATGTACCTCGGCGCAATCGTCGTGGTACCTGAAGGTTGGGCCACGCATCCAGACGCGCGTTATCCGCTGCTCGTGAATCACGGACACTTCCAACGCGATTATGTTTTCCGCACGCAGACTCCC
>DASYNR010000368.1:0-4917 GCA_036008485.1 Candidatus Acidiferrales bacterium
TGACGCGCGGAGTTGCCGCTTCAACAGCGAACGGTTCGAGCGCGGCTGCGTCATCACTAAAATTTGGAACGGGTTGCGTTGCCATCGGCTGCGGCATTCTACACCGAGACGGAAGTCGGTGCAGCTAGTGCGGGGATGTCCGCGAAAATAAATTTTGGAGTTCGTGCGCGGAAGATCAACAACCTCGGGTTCGGAGAACCCGAGCTGCACTCGATCGCGCACACCCACAGCGTAGGCGTTTTGATCATAAAGATTTCAGAAAATATGGGCGATTATTTCTTTGGCGCGTTGCCCGCGTATTTCCGATTGAAGCGTTCGATGCGGCCTGCGGTGTCGAGCAGCTTCTGCTTGCCCGTGAAGAATGGGTGGCAGTTGGAGCAAATTTCGACGCGCAGCATGTTGCCCTTCATTGTGGACTTGGTCTTGAACGTATGTCCGCAAGCGCAGTGAACGTCAACTTCGTGGTAGTCGGGATGGATGCCGGATTTCATTGTTACCTTCCTTACCGATGGCCGGTCTGCACGGCTGAGGGACAACAGAGTCCCAAAGGCGCGTCGCTTGGTCACTGGTGGATGATTAGAGTACGCGAATACGGCGGGAGATGCAAAGGTGGGGGAGACGATGAGCCTGGGCTTTCGTGATGCGGAGGACGGTGAGCTGCTGCACGTGCATGGTGGCGGGGCATTTTTCGATGGAGCAACGCGCTCTTATCTGCTAAGTCCCTTATTTGCAATACATACACCACAGATCGCTGTAAGTCCTTTATTTGCAATACATAGCAAAATAGGGTGGGGGTAGGGGGTAAAGCGAATTTGCGGAAATAATCTGTAAAGCCAATGATATCAGAGGCTTACAAACGTAAAATCTGAGAATGCGCAAAATCAATGTTGCAGATCTGAGCCGAAATCAAACATGTCGGACGGATTGCATGGGGTCAACGCGCATCCACGGGCGAGCGGCGGAATAGGCGGTGACGATGGTCATGGCAAGCATTACGAATGCCACACCGAAAAGGACCAGCCATTCTACTGATTGGATTTGATAGAGGAGCGAGCGCGCAAGGATGCTTGCGCCGACTCCTCCGGCGATACCCAGAACGATTCCAATCGCAGTGATGGTGCTGGTTTGGCGGAAAATTAATTTCCACAAATCCCATTGCTGTGCGCCCAGCGCGACGCGGATTCCCATTTCGCGCGTGCGTTCGCTGACGGAGTAGAAGACAGCGCCGTAAAGTCCTGCGGCGGCAAGAAGGAATGCGAGTGCGCCGAAGCCGCTGATGCAGATGAGGACGAGGCGCGGGATGTAGAAAGCGAAGTTCGTGTTTTCTTCCATGGTGATGCTGCGGTAGCCGAGCAACGGATCCAGTTTCTCAAACACGTCTGCCAGAGTGCTGGTCAATTGCGCGGGCTTACCTTGGGTGCGAACCAAGAGAGAAATGTTGGACTGATAATGCTGCGAGAGCGCGTAATAGAAAAGCGGAGTTGGTTCCTCGTCGACGTCACTGAGTTTGGTATCGCCGACGACGCCAATCACAGTGACGTTGCGCTTTCCATCCTGCACGCGAACCGTTCGGCCAACGGGATTCTGATGAGGCCAGTATTTTTCCGCCATGGTGTGATTGATTACGATGACTTCAGCGGATTTTGGCGTGTCTGATTCCTGGAACACACGTCCGGCGAGAACTGGAATTCCGAGCGTCGAGAAATACTCGCTGTCCACATCTCCGGAACTGATCGATTGATCGCGTTCCGGGTCCACGGGAGTGTCGCCGACTTGCACGTGGTCGGAACCGGGGTTGCCGGTCCAGCCCAGCGGGAAAATATCCGCGAGAGCGACGGATTCGACTGCGGGCAACTGGGCTACTTTCTCGCGAATACGCTCGTAGAGCGCACGGCCTTGCGCTTCTGTGTGACGATCACCTTCTGATTGAAGATCATTGAAGGTGAGAATCGCGACGTTGCGCGCTGAGAAGCCGAGATCCACTTTCCGCAGGTTGACCAGACTCTTCAAGCACAAACCGACTCCAATCAAAACAATTGTGCACGCCGCAACCTGCGCGACGACGAGCAGATTGCGGACGCGGCCTTTTCGCGTACCGCCGATGGCGATTTCTCCGCTGAGCGCACCGGCGAGATTTGGATTGGAGGCATGAAGGCCGGGCGCGAGGCCGGTCGCAAAACCAACGGCAAGTATCACGACGAACATGGCGGCGAGAACTGCGAAGTCAGGACGAAAATCAATCGTGATTGGGATAACTCCCATTCCCGGCATATAAGGTTTGAAATCCATCAAGCGATGAAGGCCGTAGGACGCGAGCGCAAATCCTAGAACTCCGCCGGCAACAGAAATGATGGTGCTATCGAGAAGCAATTGGCGGATCAGGCGGGCGCGAGTGGCGCCGAGCGCGGCGCGAATCAACATTTCATGACGGCGCACACTGGCGAGAGCGAGAAGCAAGTTGGCTACGTTCGCGCAGGCGGCGAACAGGACTAACGCGACAATCGCGAGAATTAGTGTGCCGAGAAATTTGGCGTCGGAAACTGAATCTGGCGGAAGCATGGAAGTTTTTGTGACGGCGGCGACGCGCTGTTTATTTGTTTCCGGATACGCGACGGCGAGTTGCGTCGAAAGCATTTGCATGTTTGCGAGAGCTTGTGCGCGGGTGACGCCGGGTTTCATGCGGCCAATCAGGGAGTAGCCGTGTTGCGTGCGATCAGTGCGCCAGTCTCCGGTCTGGTGAGAAAGTGGAAACCAGACATCAGGAAGATCGCTCAGAATCGTGCCGGTGAAACCGCGTGGAGCAACGCCGATGACGGTGAAGGATGCACCGTTGGTGGCGAGAGATTTGCCGATGATGCCGGGATCCGCGCCGAGCGATTTCCAGTATGGATAACTGAGGATGGCGGACGTGGAAGCCTTGTTATCCTCGCCGGGCGCGAACCAATGGCCCAAAAGAGGTTGCACTCCGAGGACAGAGAAATAATTGTCAGAGACGACGTTGAGCAGTCCATTCTTTTCGCGGTGCTCGAAATTGAGCGTCTGCATGGTGATGGCGAAAGGCATCGCGCAGAGGCCGGAGAAAACCGAATTGTTATCGCGATAGTAAAGATAGTCCGGGTAGGAAAGTTGGTTGAAGGGGGCATCAGGTGTGACGGTATAGACAGTGAGAAGCTGATTCGGTTCTGGTACGGCGGGCGGTTGCACGAGGAGAGCGTTGAATGTGCTGAGTCCAACGGATGCGGCGGCCATGCCAATCGCTAACGATAAAATGGCGATGCAGGTGAGTTTGGCATGTTTGCGAAGGATGCGGAGCGAGAAGCGAAGGTTTGGGAACATTGCGCCTCCAGAAAATGGTACAGCGGATTCGACAAGTTACTTGATTCCGCGAACTGGGAAAACGGTTGCCTCCGCTGCGCGAAGCATAATTTATAACCGGAAGAGGAAATCGTGCAATGGCGAAAGCAGAGGCGTTTGGTCTGAGGCAGCGACACGCTCAATTGTTCTTGTCGGCTGCGAAGGAACGCGATAGCGTTTTGCGATGCGCGTTGAAGCGGTGAATTCGTTGGGAGTTGGGGGCGTCGCCATTGAAGTTCCGTGGAGCGGCACGGATGGCGATGCATATTTGGATTTGCGTGGAAATCCTGCTGCGATTTCGCAGATTGAGGTGGCGCGAGAATATTCTCCGTTGGCGGGATTTTTGACGGTGGTGAATGGGGCGGGATCTTTATTTGCTACGGTGCGGGCGAAAGTTTGGGAGGAGACTGCTTTGCACTCGGGTGCGGAATTTACATTTCACTCGCGCGTGGATTTGATGTTTGCTCGGAGCGAGTTCAATTTTACTTCTGAGCGGTATGAGGATGCGGTGCAACGGCTGGTTGCGTTGTGGATGAAGGATACTTCGGGCGATGTGCTTTCTGTGCGGATGGAAATATTGCGGTGCGCGTATGGTACGGAAAAAAAGGAAGGAGCAGCGCTGAGGCTGACGCTCACTTCGCGAAGCGCCAGCGCGGAACAGGCGCGCGTCCGATGGGGATTGGGAATTGTGCGGGTGCAGCAGGCGCTGCTGTTTGTTTCGCGCGCGATGCGGCAGAAGCTTGGGATTGATGGAGATGGGGAGTAAGAGTTGCGCGCGGTGACACGGGGAAAGACCCGGCCTCGGAGAAACACAGACCCCGGGTTCGGCGAACCCGGGCTACACATTTGGGATGGAATTATGTGACGAAAAGGCAGCCGACGCGGGATTGTTGTCCGGCGACGCGATGGACGTAAAGTTTTTTGAGTTTCACGCGGACTTCGCCGAGAATCGGCACGTGAAGCACGGCTTGGAAAGATTCACCCGAGGGGAGATCATTTTCGGCTTCGAGCGCAACTCCTCCGTGACTCATATCGAGTACGCGAAATTGTTTGTCGGCGCCATTGGTTACGGTGGCAAAAGCCCGCTTGCCGGAAAGTGAAATGCGTTCCCATTTGCGGCGCTCCGCGGCAGAATGTTCAACTGCTTTCGGAGCGGTTGTTGCAGCCGGCACGGAAGCGCGGCTCTGCACAGCGGGTGGTTTTTCTTCGGATGTAGTTTTTCCTGCAGACGGCGATTTTCCTGCAGACGTAAGCCGCGTACGATCCGATTCGCCGGCTAAATTTCCGGATTCCTTCGCAGGTTCCACCTGGTCAGGTTTCTCCGCGGGAATTTCGACACTGGGCTGCGCGGTTTCTCGCGGAACCTGACGCCGCATCGCATCCACAGCGGCATTCACATCACCGCCATTTTTTTCGCGAACGGAATATTTCATCTGATAGAGGCGTTCATCGGCGACGCGCAGAAGCATTTCCGCCTGATCGCCATCCTGCGGATAAACGGCGAGGCCGTAGTCGAGGCCGATGGGAATATCCATTTGCTGCGGTTGCAGGACGCCCGCAAAA
>DASYNR010000369.1:0-6050 GCA_036008485.1 Candidatus Acidiferrales bacterium
TACGCTGAACTTTCCTGGCGCTGGCGCCCAGTTGCAAATGCGCGACGCGTCTGCGTTCATGGAATTCGTGCAGCTTTGCTTCGCTCAAAAACGGAAAACGCTCGTGAACAATTTGCGCCCGAAGTTCGCAAAGAAAAAACCGTCGCGGAAAAGCGCGTCGAACATCGGACCGGGATTTGATTTGGCGGAAGTGCTGCGAGACGCGGGAGTCTCTGTGACCGCGCGGGCCGAAGAACTTACAATCGCGCAGTTGGCCGGGCTATTCAGGAAGCTCGCTTAGCCTGTCTGGATAATCCGAAATTATTCCGTCGACGCCGAGTGCGGCGACCGCGCGCATGTCCTCAATTTCATTTACAGTCCACACGATGACCAGCAAATTCGCGCGGTGGGCTGCCGCAATTAGCTCCGGGGTGATTCTATCCGCACGCGGAAGGAATTGTTTCGCTCCAAGCGCAACTGCTTTTTCAACTAGTTGAAGCGTTGGTTTTTCGCACAGGAATCCAATGGTCAGGGCGGGTTCGACGCGATGGACCGTCCCCAAAACTTTCGCGTCGAACGAAATTACTACGACGCGATTAATCGCATCGGCGCGGCGCAGCGCGCCTACGAGCGACTGCTCAAATCCCCATCCCTGCGTTTCTTTCAACTCCAAATAAAAAGTCACGTCGGCCGTTTGCGCGAATTCCAAAATTTCATCGAGCGTCGGCACGCGCTCGCCTTTGTAAGATTTCCCGTCGACGCTCAGATATTTCACGCCTGCGTCGAGTCCGCGCAATTCCACGAGCGACATTTTTGATATGCGTCCGCGCCCATTCGTGGTGCGATCAACGGTGGCGTCATGCATCGCAACAATTTTCGCGTCGCGGGTAAGTTGCAAATCCGTCTCGATATATTTCGCGCCCATCTCCACGGCCAGTCGAAACGACGCCAGGGTGTTTTCCGGCGCATAAGCCGAAGCTCCGCGATGTGCGATTTTCAGCATCCGCGGATGATACCAGCCAGAACGCCGGAACGTGAGATTTCCCACATTTCACCGATTTCCGTCCATTTTGCAGCTGACCGATTTTGGGACGGCGAAACCCAAAAACGGCCACTTGGCACTATGTGGCACTATGCGCGGCATCCTATCTATTTGATAACAATAGACTTACCGCCGCGCGTTCTTGGTACTACGACTGCCCTTCACACATGGGGGGAATGATGGCCACTGCTACCATGCCGATCGCTCCATACGATATCTCCCTTTTCACCCGCGCACGCAGCGGAGACGCCGACGCCTTCACCACGCTGGCCGGCACCTGCGAAGCCGCCGTTTTCCGCATCGCTCTGCGGATCACCGGCAACATGGCCGACGCCGAAGACGTGCGCCAGCAAACTTTGCTGAAAGCATTCGCACACTTCGATCAGTTTCGCGACGGCTACCGCTTTGCCGCGTGGATCACTCAAATTGCCGCGAACGAGTCCATCAGCCTGCTGCGCCGCAGACGCGACAACCGCTGGACAAGTTTGGACGAAATGATGGGTGACAACGAAACTGGAAGGACAACGCTTGAGCCGCGGTCGGCTCGCGAAAATCCCGAACAATTTTATGCGCGCGCGGAACTGCGAAAGAAATTAATTGAAGCGCTGGGGCAGTTGGATCCTTCGCTGCGTTGCGTTTGCTTGCTGAGGGATGTCGGAAATCTTTCCACGGAAGAAACGGCCGAGCAGTTGGGACTTACTCCGCAAGCAGTGCGGACCAGATTATTCCGAGGCCGCCTGAAGCTGCGCGAGCGCCTGCGAGGATTCTTCATCCAGCGTCCTCGAACATCGGCGCGCGCGGCAATACCTGAAGCGGCCTACGGTGATTGATTTTTCTGCAAATGACCACAATCAACTTCTAATGCAAATCGTTATTTAGTTTTCGGCGTCGCCGGTGCCGGCGTGGGCGCCATAGCGTATGAGCCTTCCACGTCTACGTTCACGGAACCGTCCGCCTGAAATTTCCCGACGTAGGTTCCGCTACCCTTAAGACCCTTCAGTTTTCCAGTTGCGCCGATAAACGACCAATTTCCTTTGGCGTCTCCGGGCTTGCCGTCTTTCACAGGGGCGGAATCGTGAAACGTAACGTAGAACTTATCTCCATTTTCCATGGTGCTGACGTGCGTTCCGTTGGAGGTCATCTTCGTTGCCGTCGATTCGATAAACCGCACGTCTACGCCGTCCTTCGTTTTAATTCCCGCAATTTCAATCGGAGTGGTCCAGGTGCAGGCAGCCTTTTCCAGCATCATCGAATGGCCTGCATGATCCGAAACGTCGATGTTGTACGCGGGATCTCCCTTTGCACAGTGTGCAGAACCTGAAATTTTTGTTTGCGCGCCCGCCACACCGGCAAATGCGAGCAGAGCAACTCCCAACACTCGAATCTTCATCGTATCTCCTCCGCAAGTTTGAAATTTATTTTTTGGATTTGAAGCAAATCGCGACGCGCGTTTTCCAAAATACGGTGACCGCAGTGGCGTGGCGATTGTTGCGCGGATATTGCGACGAATTGAAGGTGATGTCAATCGCTTCCAACTGATTTTGAATGAGGTTATGATTTAGCTTGATATTCGCTTTTTGTTCGCCTACACTGCTTTTCGATGAAACATTACGGGAACGCGGGCGCGGCGCTGGATTAATTTCCGTGAGGGGAGTTTCAGTCCAGCGCTTCGCCTGCCGAACCTTCCGCGATTCAATTCCCGTCCGGCGATTTCTAATAGTTGCATTCAGCGTTCTCGCGTGTTAATTGATACCGCACTCGACGCGCGCTCAGCCACAAATGGAAATCACATTTATTCCGCGATGGATGCTTGCCTGGCTTTTCGTAGATGAAGAGCGCAGGTTTCATTTCAATTGCGCTGTCTCTGCTCTGCTGATTGTGGCGGCGATTCCGCTGATAAAAGTAGTTCCGCATGTTTGCCTGGCGCAAGCGCTGCTGGGCATTCCTTGTCCCGGCTGCGGAATTACGCATGCGCTCGCGGCGCTCCGACATTTTGATTTGCGGGCAGCGTGGATCGCGAACCCGGCCGCGATGTCGCTGGGATTGTTATTTGTTTTTCAGATTTTTGTCAGGCCAGCGGCGCTTTTCATTCCGCGAATATCGGGAAACGTGTCACACGTCGGGCGGTGGTTATCAGCAGCAACAATATTCGCGCTGATGGCCGTCTGGATTCTGCGGCTGATTTAATAATTCAATTTGGGGGAAGACGATGAATGTATCTTGTCCAAAATGCGCGACGATGACGATACGAAGCGGCTATCCGGTCTGGGTGATCGTCGTGGCGATTTGCTTTTTTCCGCTGGGATTGCTGGCGCTGCTCGCCGGGCGAAAACCGACCACGTGCCAACAGTGCGGATTTACCTGGCAGGCGTGATTCAGGAGCGGCGCTGGATCAATTTCCGTGAGGAAACTTTAAGTCCAGCGCTTCGCCTACCGAACGTTCCAGGAATCTGATTCGTTGCACGCTCTTCAATTCCCCGCTGGCGCAGCCGGCGGAATTACAAAATCCTTCGGTGGCGTCACTCCCAGAAGATACTTCACAAAATAATCCCATCGCCGACGCAACAAATAAAGATTTCCGCCCTCGCCGTGAAACATATTCGGCACGAAGAGCATGTCAAAATCCTTGTTCGCCTTCATCAGAGCATTCACGAACTGCATGGTTTCGACCGGATTCACGTTGTCATCCACATCGCCGTGAACGAGTAACAGATGTCCTTGGAGATGACTGGCCAGCGTCAGGTTTGAGTCGTCCACATAACTCTTATCCACCGGGTAGCCCTGAAAATCTTCGTTCCACACCGCTTTATCCAGACGGGGGTCGTGGTCACCGGATATGGAAACGCAAACTTTGTAGAATTCCGGATGCACAAGTATCGCGTGCGCGGAGCCATAACCTCCCGCCGACGTGCCGTAAATTCCGACGCGAGTCAGATCCATGTAGGGATATTTCGCGGCCATTTGCTTGATCAACGCAACGTGATCTTCAAACGCTCCGCCCAAATTTCGATAGGAATAGTTGTGAAAATCGCGGGATCTGCCGGTGGTTCCCCGGCCGTCTACCATCACGACAATAAATCCAAGCTCGGCGAGCATCTGCTGATCACCGACGGATCTGGCGAGCGTCTTGGGAACAAAATAGGCGTGGGGCCCGGTATAGACTTGCTCGACGACCGGATATGTTTTGGAAGAATTGAAATTGGTGGGACGCCAAATCAATCCGTAAACTTCGGTTGTGCCGTCGGCTCCCTTCCCGTGAAAAGGCTCGGGGGATTTCCAACCCATTGCTGAAAGCGCACGCATGTCCGCTTGCTCTAGCTTTTCGATTTCTGCGCCGGTGGAAGCGCTTCGCAGCACGGAGCCGCCGGGCAGATCAGGCCGCGAGTAGCTATCTACAAAATATTTCCCATCCGGTGAAAAACTTACTGTGTGATTCGCATTTTCGGGAGTTAGCAATTGAAGACCCGACCCATCCAGATTCACTCGATACAAGTGAGTGAGGTAAGGGTCTTCGCCTGCTTCCCGTCCGCCAGCCAGAAAATAAACTTGCCGTGCTTTTTCGTCCACGTATGAAATGGAATGCACGGCCCAGTTTCCATGCGTGACTTGATTTTTCACTTGGCCGGTTTTCCCGTCATAAAGGTAAAGATGCATCCAGCCGTCACGATCGGAGGACCACAGCACTTCGCCGCCATCACTAACGACGCGCGAAAGAGTGTTGTACGTGTCCACTCGAGGCTCGGCCGTTTCCGTCATCAATTCACGGACGCTACCGGTGGCGGCGTCGACTTGGCGCAGCCCCGCGGATTTGTAACCGCGTTCGACCCATTCATACTGAAACTTCTTGCCGTCCTTACTCCAAGTGACTCCCGGTCCGCCGTAGTAGTAAACGTCCAGCGGCGCGGCATCCACGTCGGTTCGCTTACCGGACGCTACGTCGAAGATGATGAGCTGAGCCGTGGGCAGTATTTCTCCCGCAAGCGGATATGTGTAAGTGAAAGCTTTCGGACGCATTTGGTCTGGCGGAACATACTGCAAACTATTAAAGCGCCCCGCATTTCTTGAGTCCAAGCGGTACGTGACCAGCTTGCGTGAATCCGGCGACCAGAAAACAGCGGGAGGCTGTTGAACGTCCTGAGTTCCCTGCTCAACCATTGTGCGAAGTCCCGGCAAACCAGTAGCGTAGTCCCAACTTTTTTCGCCGTCGCGAGTGAGCTGCACTTCCTGGCCGGTTGCCGGATAGCGCAGATACAAATTGAAATTCCGCACGTATGCAGACCATTTGCCATCAGGGGAGCGGGATTCCCAACGGAACCGCTCCGCCGCTGAATCGCGCTTGCAAACGTAATCCACGAGTGAACAATTCCAGCGGATCTGGTCGGACTCAAAATGGATGGACTTGCCGCCGTCGGCAAAATCAAATGTGTCGAATGGCAATTCGGTCGCTTTGTATTCTCGCCGTGCAGCGGTGGAAAGCGCCGCCGCCAATCGCGCGTGATCAAACGCAGGCTCGCGCAACGGCTTCGCGGCATCCACGAGCAGGAATTCCTTGCCACTCGGGCCGACCTTGCGATACCAGAACCTGCTGCTTTCTTCGATCCAGTGCGGCGTAACTTCGCCGAACGAAACTATGCGCGCTAGCTTGTCAGGAAGAAATTGAGACGCACGCTGGTAGTCCTGAAGCGTCCCCTGAGCGCGGGACCTTGCAGGACATAGCGCACCAGCCAGCATCAACACCAAAATGAATCCAAAATATTTTGCGCGCACGCGGATTCCTCCTAACAAGTTCTTTCGCCGAAATATGGATTGACCGAAGACGATGGGATTCTAGCTCAAATTGACGAGCTAAAACTTAGTGACTTCGCTGAAGTGGAAGTTGTTTACTTTCATCGCGGGCACAACCATTTCAAATGATTCTTCTCCGGCAGCACGCACGGACGGGCTCATCGCTTCAACGTTTGTGAGCATTTCAAGAACGCTCTGATTAAAACGGAGATTTCGGATTCCGCCCGCGAGTTTTCCATTTTCG
>DASYNR010000370.1:0-11011 GCA_036008485.1 Candidatus Acidiferrales bacterium
TTTTGAGTTTTATTTGCCGAAGCGTGATGGCGGACGTTTGCCGGTCATTGTCTCGGCACGCCAGATCGAAGATCACGACGGACGCGATTTTGCTATCGTCACGTTTACCGACATCGTCGAGCAGAAAAACGCCGAAGCGGAACTCCGCCGAACAAATTTATTGCTGGAAGAACGCGAACGGGCCATCGACGAAGATTTAGTTCTCGCCGCGCGCGTCCAGCAGAGCCTCGCTCCGAAAAGTCTCGCGTGGGCGGGCGGTGCGGTTGTCGAAACTTATTATCAGGCGGCGCGATCCATCGGCGGCGACTTCGGCCTCGTGAGCCCCGGCGATGACTATCTCACCGTGATGGTCTGCGACGTTTCTGGCCACGGGATTGGATCGGCGCTCGTCGCAAACCGGATCTACACAGAAACTCTTTCGCAGATCGAAGCCGGCGCGGGCCTTGCTCCCATGTTGCAGCATCTGAACCGTTTTGTGATGCAAAGCCTCGGCGATTCCGTCATGTATTTCACTCTGGCTGCCGCGCGAGTGCGCTGCGACGGCCGTCATATGGAATTCTCTGCTGCAGGTCATCCGCCCGCTATCGTTCTGCGTGAGGGTAGCGAGCCCAAATTACTGGAATCGGCCAGCGCAATTCTCGGATGCTTTGCCGACGCGGTCAGTCTCGATTCCACAATTAAGATTCCGTTGCAGTCCGGTGACCGCGTCATGCTCTACACCGACGGCTTCACCGAAACTTTCAATGCGGGTCGAGAAATGATCGGCATCAAAGGTCTTGCGGAAATTGCGCGCCAGGCATCCGCGTTGCCGCTGCCCGCCATGAAGCAGCAAATCCTCGATCGCGTGGCCGCGTGGCGCTACGGCCCCGCCACGGACGACATGTCGCTCGTTCTCCTCGAAGTCTCATAAGCGATCTTCTTCATGTTGTGTAATATTAGACGGCGTCGGTATCGGCCTGTGCCAAAACTGGTGCTCAAGGCATCTATAAATTAGCAAACCGATGGAAGGTCTTACGGACTCGCACGGCTCGCAGAATCTGCGAATCACGCAACGCGGTCCTCAAGTGTCCCAGTCTCAAAGCACGGAGCCATCACGCTGTTTGCCGTGCCGGCAAGCGCACAATTGTTCGGAGGATCAGGAATGCTGCGGAGTCGGTCGCTTCGTGCGAATCTCTTACTACTCACATTCTTTGCATCAGTAAATTTCAGCGGGTGCGGTAGCGACGCGCAGAAAAATTCGCAGGCGGGCGCGCCTCCACCACCAACCGTCCAGGTGGCCACAGTACAGCAGAGAGACGTCGCGCTAACCAGCGAATGGATCGCGTCAATGGATGGCTACGTAAATAGCCAGATTCAACCGCAGGTTACGGGCTATTTGATTCGGCAGGACTACCGCGAAGGTTCGGTGGTTCACAAAGGCGAGCTACTTTTTGAAATTGATCCACGTCCATTCCAGGCCACACTTGATCAGAACAAAGCCCAGCTCGTACAAGCTCAGGCGCAAGTCGTCCAGGCTCAGGCGCAACTCGTCAAGACCCAACAAGACGTCACTCGCGACACTCCTCTCGCCGAAGCCAAAGCAATCGCCCAAAGCCAAATGGATGACGATCTGCAAGCCAAGAACGGAGCCGCCGCCGCTGTCGCTTCGACCCAGGCCGCGGTCGGCGCCGCCAGAGCGGCAGTCGAGCAAGCTGAACTAAATCTTTCCTTCACCAAAATTGTTTCACTCGTGGACGGAGTCGCCGGCATCGCACAAGCACAAATCGGCAATCTGGTTTCTCCCACAACTGTTCTAACTTCTGTCTCGCAAGTTGATCCAATTAAAGTTTATTTTCCAATGGGCGAGCAGGATTATCTTAAAGCCCAGAAAGCTCGCATCAGCGGCAAGGCCGGACAAGTCCTTCCTCTTGAGGGAGTTCCTCTCACGCTTATCCTTGCCGACGGCAGCACCTATCCGCAGCCCGGCAAAGTTTTGTGGACGGATCGTCAGGTCGATACTTCCACCGGTACGATTCGCGTCGCCGCAGGCTTCCCTAATCCCACCGGAGTCTTGCGGCCCGGCCAATACGGCAGAGTCCGCGCCGTTACCGAAAATCGTCGCAATGCGATTCTCGTCCCGCAAGCGGGCGTCACCGAACTTCAAGGAACCTTCCAAGCCGCCGTCGTCGGGCCAGATAACAAAGTCACCATCCAAAATATTCAAATCGGCTCGCAAGTAGGCCCTGATTGGGTCGTCACGCAAGGCCTCAATGTTGGTGATCACGTGGTCGTCGGAGGCATGCAGTACGCGCGCCCCGGCGCAACCGTCACTCCGGTTCCCGTCCCCGCAACTACGCCGGCTCCAGCACCCCCTCCAACAGGAGGCCGCTGAGTCATGGCGAAATTTTTCATCGGGCGACCCATTGTCGCCATCGTAATTGCAATCATCATTGTGCTCGCCGGCGTCATTGTTTTGCGCGGACTCCCCGAAGCGCAATTCCCGGATATCGTCCCTCCGCAAATCATTGTCAACGCCACTTACCCCGGTGCCGACGCCCTCACCGTCGAGCAATCCGTCGCCACGCCCATCGAGCAACAAATGAACGGCGTGGACAACATGCTCTACATGCAGTCCACCAACGGTAATGACAACACCATGCAGTTGACGGTCACGTTTGACGTCGATACCGACGTGAATACCGATCAGGTCAACGTGGAGAACCGCCTCGCGCAGGCCACGCCGAATCTTCCGCCGGACGTCAATGCGTTTGGAACCACCATTCGCAAATCCACCGGCTTGCCGCTGATGGCTTTCGCTCTGTACTCGCCCAAGCACACTCACGATTCACTTTTCCTCGCCAACTACGCGAACATCAATATCGTCGATCAACTTTTGCGTATCCCCGGAGCCGGCCAGGCAATTCTTTTCGGCGCCACCGACTATTCCATGCGCATCTGGATTAAGCCGCAGGTTCTCGCCAAGCTCGGCCTCACCGTCAACGATCTGGTCAGCGCGCTAAATCAACAAAACGTTGTGAATCCCGCAGGTCAAGTGGCTGGAAATCCCGCGCCCCCGGGAACAGCGATGACCTACACCGTTCGCACTCAGGGACGGCTCGTCACCGCGGAACAATTTGGCGACATCATCGTCCGCGAAAATCCCGACGGCTCCGTCGTCAAACTCAAGGACCTCGCCCGAATCGAACTTGGCTCGCTCAGTTATAACGAGCTCTCGCGCTTCAATGGGCAGCCGAGTTGCATCATCGCCATCTTTTTGACGCCCGGCGCCAACGCGGTTTCCGTGGCCGATCAGGCTCGAACCGTGATGGCGAATTTGTCCAAACGATTCCCTGAGGATTTGGCTTACAACAATGCGTTCGACACGACGCTGCCCGTCACTGAAGGTATCCACGAAATCCTGGTCACACTCTTCATCGCGATGGGCCTCGTCATCCTCGTCGTCTATATTTTTCTGCAGAATTGGCGCGCGACTTTAATTCCCATCATTGCCGTGCCGGTATCGCTCATCGGAACCTTCGCTTTTTTTCCGGTCCTCGGATTTTCCATCAACACTCTTTCGTTATTTGGTCTCGTGCTCGCCATTGGTCTCGTCGTTGACGACGCCATCGTCGTCGTTGAGGCTGTCGAGCATCACATTGAAGAAGGAATGCCTCCGCGTGACGCAACACTGCAAGCAATGCGCGAAGTCTCCGGGCCGGTTGTCGCCATCGCCTTGATTCTCGCAGCGGTTTTCGTTCCCATGGCATTCATGAGCGGCATTCAAGGCCAGTTGAATAAACAGTTCGCTGTCACCGTCGCGATTTCCGTTCTCATCTCTGCATTCAACGCGCTCTCACTTTCGCCGGCGCTCGCGGCCATGTTGCTTCGTCCGCGCAAACCCACACGAGGCCCTCTCGGATTATTCTTCCGAGGCTTCAACAAGGGTTTTGAAAAAGTACAAACCGGCTACGTAAATGTGAGCAAGGGTTTGATCCGCAAAGTCGTCGTCGCTGTTCTTATTCTTCTAGTCTTCGCGGGACTCGACGCCGTTGTCGGCCGAAAACTTCCCACCAGTTTTCTCCCCGATGAAGACTACGGCTTTCTTTTCATGAACGTGCAGCTCCCACCCGCTGCTTCGCTCGAACGCACCGATCAAGTCACTCGCAAGATCGAAGGAATATTGAAGAATATTCCCGGCGTTCAGGACTACACCACCATCGACGGCTTCAGCCTCTTAACGCGCGTCTCCACAACAAACAGCGCTTTCTATTTTGTCACCTTCAAACCGTGGGACGAACGATCCAAGCAAAATTTGACCTACGACAAAATCCTCGCGAACATCAACCAGCAACTTTTCGGACAGGTTCCTGAAGCAGTCGCATTCGCGTTCAGCCCGCCCGCAATTCCCGGCTTCGGCAGCGCCGGCGGATTCTCGCTGTGGGTACAGGATCGTTCCGGCGGAACCGTCGAAGAACTGGAAACCAATCTTAATAAATTCATGGCGGCGGCGCGGAAACGCCCCGAATTAATCGGTGTCAACACGCAATTCTCCGCGCAAACTCCGCAGGTCTACGCGACAGTGGATCGCGACAAAACTTTGAAGCAAGGTGTGCCGCTCAGCGACGTCTACCTGACTCTGCAAACTTCCCTCGGCGGACTTTTCGTAAATCAATTCAACCGATTCGGCCGCCAGTGGAGAGTCTTCGTCGAAGCGGAAGCCGAAGATCGCGCCTCCGTCTCAGCGATTTCTCAATATTATGTTCGCGATCGCGCCGGCACTATGGTTCCGCTAAACACGCTCGTCTCCACCAAACCGACAAATGGTCCCGACTTCACGACGCGCTTCAACTTATACCGCGCCGCGCAAATTATCGGTTCGTCCGCACCCGGATATAGTTCCGGCCAGGCGCAAGCAGCGCTCGAAGAAGTAGCCAAGGAAACGCTGCCCTCCACCATGGGCTTCGATTGGGCCGACCTTTCGTATCAGGAAAATAAAGCGTCCGGAACCGCGGGCAAAATTTTTGCGCTCTCATTGCTTGTCGTGTTTCTCATTCTCGCCGCGCTCTACGAAAGTTGGACGCTTCCCTTCTCCGTCCTCCTTTCCGTGCCCATCGCCATCCTCGGCGCGTTTGCCGGACTCTACCTGCGCAAGTTCGATCTCGATATTTACGCGCAGATCGGTCTGGTCATGCTCATCGGACTCGCCGCGAAAAACGCCATCCTCATCGTCGAATTCGCGCGCGACGAAATGCACAAGGGAAAGGACGTCGTCGACGCCGCACTCGAAGGCGCCAAACTTAGGTTGCGTCCTATTCTGATGACGTCATTCGCCTTCATTTTAGGTTGCGTGCCGTTGGCAATTGCCACTGGCTCCGGTGCCGAGGGCCGCAAAATCCTCGGAACTGTCGTCGTCACGGGTATGCTTGCGGCCACAGCCCTCGCCATTTTCGTCATTCCGGTATTGTTCGTAATTTTTGAGCGCATCGCCCTCAAATTGCACGAAGGCGTGGAAGCAGACCAGCCGCCCGGCGCATCTCCGACACCGCACGCTTCACCGAAAGGAGGCGCGTGATGCGACGAAAAGTTAGGCGAACCGTTTCGCATTTCGGAATAACATTTCTATTCTCGCTCATCCTCGCCGGTTGCGCCGTCGGCCCGAACTACAAGCGTCCCGCCGTTGACGCTCCGCCAACTTTTCGCGGCGCGCCAGATGGCACGCCAACAGCCACATCCTTCGGCGATCAGAAATGGCCGGACGTATTTCAAGATCCTCAACTCCAAAAATTAATTCGCGAAGCCCTTGAGAAAAATTACGACGTGCGCATCGCCGCCACTCGAATTTTGCAGGCGCAAGCGCAACTAGCCATTACGCGCGGCGACCAGCTGCCCTCCGCCGCGGTTGGCGCCTCCGCCAATGACACTCGAACTTCCGCGTCGAAATTGTTTGGCGCCATCAACACCAGTGCCAGCGAACTCGAAGTCGGCTTTCAGTGGAACTTGGACTTCTGGGGAAAATATCGCCGCGCTACTGAAGCCGCGCGCGATCAACTTCTCGCCAGCAAATTCGCGCAACAAGAAGTGATGATGACCACCGTCACCGGAGTCGCGTCCGCGTACTACACTCTGCGCGAACAGGATCTGCAACTTCAAATTTCGCGGGAAACTCTCGCCTCCAATCAGGATTCACTTAGGCTCACGCAGCTTTTGTCAGACCATGGCCGCACTTCGCTTCTCGATGTGCGCCAGGCCGAACAGCTCGTGTACGCCGCATCCGAAGCCATACCCTCGCTTGAGAAACAAATAGCCCAACAAGAAAATTTGATTAGTATTTTAATCGGCGGAAATCCCGCCGAAGTGTCGCGCGGATTAGATCTCGTCGCGCAACCCCATATGCCCGAAGTTCCTGCCGGACTTCCTTCCTCATTGCTCGAACGACGGCCGGACATTCGCGACATCGAAGCTCAGTTGATGGCTGCTAACGCTCAAATCGGCGTAGCAAAAGCTGCGTACTATCCGGCTGTCACTCTTACAGCGGAAGGCGGCGCTCAAAGCGTCGCGCTATCCAATTTATTTACGGGGCCTGCGGGCTTGTGGTCCTTAGCCGGTCAGCTCACGCAACCTCTCTACGCCGGCGGCCAATTGCGAGGAGCCGTAAGATTGTCCGAAGCGCAAAAAGAACAATTGGTGCTGACCTATCAGCAAGCAATTCAGGGCGCGTTTCGCGAAGTTTCCGACGCGCTGATCGCATACAAAAAAGATCAGGATTTCCGCAAGCAACAGGAACTTCTCACCAACGCCGCGAAAGACGCCAGCCGCCTTTCCAATCTGCGCTACAAAGGTGGCGCCGCAAGTTATCTGGAAGTCCTCGACGCCGAAACGCGCCAGTACGCCGCCGAACTGACTCTCGCGCAAGCGCAACTCAACGAGATGCTCGACTACGTCCAGCTCTACAACGCTCTTGGCGGCGGTTGGGATCACTAATCGAAAAAGATGACTCTGCTATTTCGCGCGATCCACGCGCAAATAGCCACTTCCGTTTGCGGCAATAGTAATCGGCCCGGACGCCGAATCAACCACTTTGCCAAATGCATCGCTCGCGTGAACCGTCACGCGAATCGCCGAATCGAATTGAAGAGTAATCCTCTGATCGGCGGCCGACGGATTGTAAACATAAACCAGCCAGCCATTCCCATCGGCGATCGGCTTTACCGACGACACCATCACAACATCCGGAGAAATACGAAATAACGATTTCATCGGCCCACGATTCGATTTAGACGCAAGCGCTACAACAAGCGGTTCCCGTCGCTCCCGCCCAAAGCGCGCCGCGGCGACAGGCGAAAACGCCGCGTGCGGCTGAATCGAGTAGGAAAAACTCACTGGACCTTCCTGATCGGCTTTGTAATTCGTATGCCAATAATTATTCATCGCATACGAAAAAATCAGCGGCGAAGATTTTATCGTGCGCATCCACGGCTGCTCCGCCGTGATCGCTCCCATTTCCACCAGCGGCGCATCCGGTACCGCAAGTGTTACTCCGTAGTCAGCGTTTGATACATCCGTCCAGCTAACCGCGGAAAAGAAATTCTTGCACGCGCCCGCCAGTTGATCCTCCGGCGCTCGCACGATGGCATCCGCCACGTCGTATCGCATCTGCGCGCCCGGCACGCGGAATGGAAATGCGAAATGCACGCTTTCCTTTTCGCGCACCGCGATTTTGTCAATCGTCGTAGAAATGTCTACGCGATCAAATCCTCCGACGAGCCTGACCTCACTGGAATATTTTCTCGCTCCGGGCGCATCCCCTTCAATCAACAACGACGCCACCAGCGGCCCATTTTCCTTCACGTGAACGCGCACGTTGGAAAGGCGCTGCGCCTTCGCCGGGTCTGTTCCCGGAACATAAAGATATTCGCCCCAACCTTTTCCTGCGTGGTCATCCACCAACGAAATATTCTTGGCCTTCCAACGCACCGAATCAATCGCGCCACTTTGTGGGCTCACGTGTAGCGCGACGTCGCCATTCTCAAGTGAATCCCCGATAGCAACGGCGCTGCCGCGTTGAAACGCATTCCCCGTCCCCACATGCAACCGCTTCGCTCCCAGCGGCTGCACATTTTCAACCAGCACGGCGAGCTCGCCAGTCGTCAGCCGTTGAGACGGAACCGGCTGCCCTTGCTCATCCGTCACTGCGTCGTCGCCGGCAGTTTTTTTCGCGTCCAGCAATACAACATCCGTACGCGGCCATGACGACAAATTGTACACATCGAATGTTGTTCGTTCTGCGTCCTGCGTTGCAGCAGCTGACGCGTGCGCCAGAAATTCCTCCGCCGATTTCGCAGCATCCACCGCGAACTTCCGTTTAAATTCCCATTCCTGTTTCACAATCGGCAGGTCCGGTTCGTCGACACTCTTGTCCGCGCCCCACGAATGCTCGTCCCAGAATGCAATATCGCGCCACGCGGCATCGTATTCCGCTCGCGGATAATCACTCGGCGCGTACAGCGACCATAACGCTTCGCCCTGAATAAGTTGGTCCACCGCTCGACGCGCCAGCGTAAGTTCGGATGCCGTCGAGGCCGCCCCATCCTCCCAGTACGGCGTAAAATCCCCGCGGAATTCCGGCAGCGACGCGCCGTATCGCCTTTCAAATTCCGCGAACATTTGATCGTGCGTCGCAATCACTAATTTCGGCGTCACATATCGCTCATTCCAGTCCTTCACAGTTGCAGGCAATGTCGGATCGGGCGGCCCGTTGTCTCCAGTCGTGTATGGCAGATACACCATTTCGTATGGATAATTCTTTTCCTGCAATTGACGCGCCAGCGTCATGATCTTTTCGTCTCCCAAATTGCTCAGGCTGCCTTCATGAAAACTGGAATAGCCCGCGCCCGCCACCCAGATCAAAATCTTTTCCTTCCCCGATTGCGAAACCCAGTAAAACGGTTTATCTCCCCACGTTTCCAGCGTGAATCCGATGCGGTCGCCGGTGTTCGGCCCCACAGCAAAATATTTCACTCCGCTCTGCGCCAGTGTCGGCACAATTCCCCACGTAAATCCGGGCACGTCAGAAGTCACCGCCGTTTTAACGCTAATTCCATAATCCTTCTGAAGCGTCCGCGAATAATCCAGAAAGTGGCTCATCTCCGTCGCGTTCGCCAAACCCGTCAACATATTCGCGTAAAGAGCCGAAACTCCCAGTTCTCCATTGCGAACTGCATCCACCACAACTTTGCGCTGCGCTTCATCCGACTTCCGCATATAACTTTCCATCGCCCAAACGGTTTCAAAATTCCACTTGAATCGATCTTCCGCGGGAAACGCTCGCGTCTCCTTCGCCAAGCGCAAACCTTCTTCGAGATTGCTCCACTGTTTGCGCTCAACATTCGGCTGATAATCCGTATAGCCGATGTCATTGTGTGAATACGGCACCAGATAGATTGTCCGAGGTGCAACAGGAGTCACATCAAACGGGAAACTTTGCGCGGCAGCGCCGTTCACAGAAAATCGAATCGCCATTTTCTCAGGCGCCTTCACCGCGGGAATCGGAATCCGATAAATATTTCCGCCCACATTCAGCGGGCCATGCACCAGTTCGCGGCCATCCGCACGAATCACAACGGTCCGGCCCTCCGTTAAATTATCCAGACTCACTCGCAAAACTTGCGCCGTCGTATTCCCGTCGCGCATTTCCGCCGGTTCCACTCGCACTCGCGGAGAAAAATGGAACGCATACTCAAACGTCATGTACCAATCCGCGCTGTTATCGTCATGCCCCACAACTGAAAGCGTCAGCGGCGCGCCAGCAGGAAAATCTTTCTTCGGCAAATCAAGATGCATATACCCAAACAGATCGCCAAACTTGTCCGCCGTCGTCGCATTAAAAGAAAGCTCAGCGCCATCTTCGCCGTGGACGGCCCACTTCCGCGCGGTGTCATCCTTGAAATTTTTGAAAGTGAACCAGTGCTTCCCGTTGATGAAAAAATCGAAAGTATGTTCGGTCTTGTCCTCCGCCCACCCGGAAAAATCCAGTCCCGCCAACCAAAGCAGATGATAAGAATCCCCCGCCACAGAGCTCGGCAGCGGATCAGTCTTCCACGCAATGGAATGCGCAATCCTCTGCGCTCGCGCGATCAAAGCATCCGTAGCGCCCGGAACCGCCGAATGATAACTAATCGTTTGCCCATCCACCGATTCCGCCCAGCCATTTATGAATCCAATTTCCTGTGACGCCGCCCCGCCTTCCGCCGCCCCGGTCACCTCAATCACAATTTCCTTTCCGGATTGCGGCCAAACCCGCGGCAAAAACACAAACAACAAAGCCGCGCAAACCAACGCCATTACATATCGAACCACGCGATTACCTTTTTTTATAGGAGTTGCGCTGCTCATCGGAATGCGAATGTATCTGCCTATCCGCCGAACTTCAACAACATTCAACGCGCGCAGGATTGCTCCCTCCCGGGAACAGACGGGACGTTTTCCGAACAATCTGCACGCAAGTTCTTCTGTCCCTAAACTCCCGAAAGAAATAGCGCACACTTCCCCATCTCCTTTATTTCCCTACCCTTAGCCATCACCCACCCGCACTTCCCATAACCCATTTTCAAAAAAAACTCGTACCCCCCACCCCACCCTATTTTGCGATGTATATGCAAATAAGCCACTTACAGCGATCTGTGGGTGATCGTTATGCAAATAAAGGACTTAGGGGAAATGACTTCGCGGGGAACCAACCTCATCTGGGCCGGGGTGTTCTTCGTCGATGGTCTTTTCTATCTCTGATCTTCCTCAAATATTTTCTCTGCGTACTCCGCGTCTCTGCGTTCAGGCCTTGTCCCCAGGCTCCCGCCTAGCGCTGCCCGAAACTAAAAACCACTCCTGTACTCAGCCTGAAATTGCTCTGGCTGTTGTTAACGGCATTCGCAAACTGCGTGTGCAGATATTCCGCTTGCGCCAATCGCACACTGAAGCCGTGATTTATTTTCCAGTCCACGCCGCCGCCGGCCGTGAAATTAAAATCGTTGCTCGG
>DASYNR010000371.1:0-12363 GCA_036008485.1 Candidatus Acidiferrales bacterium
TCAAGCCCCGGTCACGGCGCGCGATTAATAGTCGAAATTCCATTGGGGTAAGATGGCGAAAAGTAAACAACCGATTCGCGTGCTGATTGCCGATGACCACGCGATTTTCCGTGATGGTCTGCGCAAGTTGCTCGACAACGAAGACGACGTAACTATCGTTGGCGAAGCGCAAAACGGCAACGAATGCATCAAGCTGCTTACCAAACTGAAGCCGGATATTCTTCTGCTGGATTTAAGGATGCCGGATAAGGATGGTCTGGCGGTGCTGGAAGAGGTCAACTTCGATCAGTTGCCGACGCGGGTGATCTGCGTGACGGCGGCGGAAGATGACCGTGACGTGGTGCGCGCGATGCGGCTGGGAGCGCGCGGCGTGGTGCTGAAACAATCGGCCACGGATTTATTGGTGAAGAGTATTCATCGTGTGTTCGCCGGAGAAATCTGGCTGGATAATCATATGACCGCGGAAGTGATGAAGGCGTTCGCGAAGTCGTCGGAGTCTGGGCCGCGCCGCGAGAAGCCTTTGCTGAGCGACCGTGAAAAAGAAATTGTGCAATTGGTGGCGCAGGGATTCCGGAATAAAGAAATTGGCGAGAAGCTTTTCATCAGCGAGCAGACGGTGAAGAATCACCTGCACAATATTTTCGATAAGCTGGGCGTTTCTGACCGCCTTGAATTGGCGCTCTACGCGATCCATCACCGATTGATTGATAAAGCTTAGCGGCGAGCCTTGCGCCGCGCGGCGTTTAAATTTTCTTCCGTTCAATTCAATTCTTGTCTACCGGTAGTACCTACCCTGGTTGCTACGGCTTTCATTTATCCGCGCGTTTCCTGCCTTTTGGGGCCTAGTGGAAATCTAGTGGTACATAGTATGAAAACTTTTTGATGGTACTCCGGTACCGCAATTTTAAGGTTCAAATTAGGACGCCTGCGCTATTGAGACCACAGCGCCCGTGCCGTAATCTAATCAGGTGAAGGAATGCATTTATCCCAGCGCTATCTAGGAGTAACCGTGACAGCAGCCGAACGCAGATTGAACCAGAGATTTAAAATTCGATTGCCGATGACGGTGCGCTGGACAAGTGGGTCCAACGTCGGGGAAGCGAAGACGGAATCGACAGATGTAAGCTCGCGCGGCGTTTATTTCCAGTTGCCCAAGGGCGTGAAATCCGGTTCGCCTGTGGAAATTCTGCTCACGCTGCCGCACGAAATTACGCTGGCTGGACCGGTGCGCGTGCGGTGCCTGGGCCGCGTGGCGCGCAGCGAAGATAAGGAAATCGGCCGGGTCGGAATTGTTGCGGAAATTGAACGATACGAATTTCTGCGAGGCGACGAGTTCGCCGCGTAGCAAAGAGCTTGCCCGCATCCTGCGGAGGTGGGCAGGAAATACCAGGGCGCTTCGACCCTCAGCGAAGCGCCCTGGTCTATTTCTGGGCGATAGAGAATTGCAAAATTATTCGTAACGCAGTGCTTTGACAGGATCGAGCTTTGCCGCCCGCGATGCCGGATAAAGTCCCGCTGCCAGACTTACCAAAATAGAAAAAGCGATTGCCGAAGCCACTAGCCACAGCGGCACAAGCCATATTTTTTGCGGTGTTAAGTTTTGGCTCACCAGCCATTTGTTCAGCGCAAAATTAATGAGCTCCCCGATTCCCCAGCCGAGAAAAACTCCGAGGATCCCGCCGACGAGACCCATCACACCGGCTTCCGTGAAAAATAATTGACGCACATCGCGGTCAGCCGCGCCAAGCGCTTTCAACACGCCGATTTCATGGCGCCGCTCGAGAATTGCCATCACCAGCGTATTGACGATTCCCAAGGAGGCAACGGCCAGCGCGAGGCTGCCGAAGACCAGTAAAAATGAATCGAACACTCTGAAAACGAGCTGCAAATTTCTCGCGGCATCAAACAGTGAAAAGGCGCCGAATCCCAGTTGCTTTACCGCGTCTTCCACGGCTTGAACGTGATTCGGATTGTCGACGAGCATCGTCAGCGTTGGATATATTGTTTCACCCGGATTAGCCACGACTTCGCGGACGTCAAACCCTTGCACTGCGTTCAATCGCTCGACGAGTTCCAGCGGCAGCATAATACGCGCGCCGCCGAATCCGCCCGGTCCGGCCGATTCGCCACTCACGATTCCCACGACTTTCACTTTCACGTCGGCGGATTGAATCGTGAACCCTTGGCCGAATTCACCGTTGGCAACAATATCCTGCGGTCGCTGATTCGGAGGCGCTTCCACCGGTTTACGTTCCGGATAGCGAATCGTAACTTCCTGGCCAATTAGATCGTTCGCTTTGAAATTTCCTTGCGTCGCCAATTGCTCGGCGAGATCCGTGTGCAGAATTGCTTCGTTGGCGTTTGCTCCAGAAAAAAATGACCCGGTAATATTATCGAACTGACCGGTGCCGCGCGCTTCGAAGGGGACACTCGATGCGGACGTCACATGCCCTGTGCCGCCATAGCGCAAATCCGCGGTGAAGCGAAGCTCAGGAAATACGGAAACAATATTCGGCATCGCCGCAAGTTGTTTGCGCACTGTGGATGTAAGCGGCTTCATTGGCGGTTGCAATTGAGGCGGCAGGCCAGGCGTTGGCACGTCATCTTGTTGGTTCCGTCCGCGGTTGCCACGTCCTCCGCCGCGTCCTGACAAACTTGCGCCGACCGGCCGGGGAGTCACGTACACCCGGTCAAACAATCCACTGCTTTGCAGGCGGCCCATCACTAATTTCTGCAATCCGATGCCGAGCGAAAGCATTGCCACGAGTGAGGCCACGCCGACGGCGATTCCTATCGTCGTCAGCGCATTTCGCAGCATGGCTTCGCGCAGATTTCTTCCCGCAAGTTCCATTAAATCGCGCGTTTTCACTGGGCGTCTCCGTTCGCGGAAAGCTTGCCGTCCTTCATATGGAACTGACGCGCCGCGTAGCGTTCGGCCAATCGCGGTTCGTGCGTCACCATGATGACAGTCATGCCCAGCTCTTGATTGAATTGCTGAATGAAATTCATAATTTCTTCGCCGGTGCGGCTATCGAGATTCCCTGTGGGTTCGTCGGCCAACAATATTGTGGGACGATTCACGAGCGCGCGGGCAAGGGAAGCGCGTTGTTGTTCGCCGCCGCTGAGTTCCGCGGGACGATGCGAAAGGCGCGCGGCCAATCCCACGCGCTTCAGCGCCTCTTGCACTCGGCCGGCGCGATCTCCGCGTTCGACTTCTGCTAAGCGGAGAGGGAGCTCGACATTTTCTTCCAGCGTCATGCGCGGCAATAAATTGAAGGATTGAAAAACCATTCCGACGGTAAGGCTGCGATATTTTGCGAGTTCGTCGCCGGACATTTCGGCGAGATTGGTTCCGTGCGCGAGAATTTCACCGGATGTGGGGCGGTCGAGTCCCGCCAGCAAATTTAACAGAGTGGATTTTCCCGAGCCGGATGTGCCGAGTAGCGCGACGAATTCTCCGCGCGCAATTTCGAGAGTGACGCCGTCCACAGCGCGGATGGTTGCTGCGCCCATTGCGTAGTGTCTGGTGACATCGGCGGTGCGCAGCGCGGGCTGATTTGTTTGGGTATCTGGTCGCGTATCTGGCATTCAACTCCTTCTGGCAAATCGCTCAGGCAAGCATCTATCCTAATTCATATTTGCGTTGTACGGAAAAGGATGGGAATCAATTCCATAAGCTACTTCGCCGCGACTCCAAACTTCGCGGCGAGCATGTACGCAATTCCAACGGCCGAATCCTGAAACGAGTGCGCGATCATTCCGGGCTTCAGACTTTTTCGCATCACAGAGAGTGTCCCGAACATAGCGCCGAACACGCCGATCACGATGGTTTGTTTCCAGCCTTGATAAATGTGAATGGCTCCGAAGAGTATGGCGGAAATCACAATGCCGACAATTATATTTCCGGTCCAGCCGACGAACTGCCGCTGAAAATATCCACGGAAAATTGTTTCTTCGCAGATTCCGGCGGTCAGAGAGAGTAGCAGCCACACGCCAAGCTCAAGCCAGCTCACCGGCATCATGAATTGCACAATTTTCGCGTTTGGTTCGGTGTGGAGCAAATGTCCGATAATTCCGAGGACGACCAGCGCAGTCAGGTCGAAGCACGCGGCAATTCCAAGGTCGACGAGATTATCTTTTCCTTTTGACCAGCGCGGACCAACCAATTCGCGCAACGAAATTCCGCGTTTGCGCACGCCCCAAACGATGTAGCCGAAAACGGTCCATTCGATTGCGATGGTCCGAAGGTAAAGCAGCAAGTGATTCGGCGCAGCTTGTGCGCGCATGTGATTTGCGGATGCGCGGCCGAGGTATGCCCATGCGGTGAGGAATAGGAGCAGGCCGATTGTGTGCGCGGCGCTGGCGATGGGCTGTTGTTGGGTGGACGGCGCGACCGCTGGAGCTAGTGTATCCGCGCCGGAAGCCGCCGGGGCCGGTTGCGATGCGTTCATGCAAGTTTCTACGCATGGAGGCTCACGTTTGTTTCGCTGAAGCGGTGCAATTGAGATACGTTGTGTGAAATAATCAGGCGGTCAAACGTGTACCACCGCTGACCGATATTCAATCTATGAGTTCTGAAACCGATCTTCTGCCCGCGCTACGGCGTTATTGGGGATACGACTCGTTCCGTCCCTTGCAGGAGAAAATTGTGCGCAGCTTGCTGGCCGGACGCGACGCGTGCGTCGTGATGCCGACCGGCGGCGGAAAATCTTTGTGCTACCAATTGCCCGCCGCGATGCTTTCCGAAAAAACTGCGATCGTAGTTTCGCCGCTGATTGCGTTGATGCAGGATCAGGTTGCGCAGCTCGGTCAAATGGGAATTTCGGCGGCGCTATTAAACAGCGCGGTACCCGCGGAAGAACAGCACGCGATCATGCGCGACGCGCGCAAAGGAAAATATCGTCTGCTGTATCTTTCGCCGGAGCGCCTTGCAGTGGATACAACTGTTGCGTGGCTTCAGAACGTGCCGATTTCAATGTTCGCCATCGACGAAGCGCACTGTATTTCGGAATGGGGACATGAGTTCCGTCCGGAATACCGGCTGATGAGCCGGCTGCGGCAGAAATTTCCGGAGCAGCCGATTGCGGCGTTCACTGCTAGCGCTACTCAAAAAGTGCGGCACGACATCATCGAGCAATTGAAACTGCGCGATCCGCACAAATACATTGCCAGTTTTCACCGGCCGAATTTGCGATATGTCGTGAAGGAATGTAACTCCGAGACGCAAGACGATTTGCTGATTGCCTCACTGCGCGAATATTCCGGCGCGAATGTGATCGTTTATTCGCCGACGATTGCAAGAGTTGGCGAGACGATTGCTTTATTGAAGGAAAAGGGAATCACCGCGATCGGCTATCACGGCAAAATGAATGCGGATGAGCGTCGGCGCAATCAGGAATCGTGGATGACGGACGAAGTCCGCGTGCTGGTCGGCACGGTCGCATTTGGATTGGGAATTAATAAGGCTGCCGTGCGCGCGGTGATCCACCTCTCGTTGCCAAAATCTATAGAGCAGTTTTATCAGGAAGCTGGGCGAGCTGGGCGTGATGGATTGCCGGCGGACTGCATCATGTTGTGGCAAAAACAGGATGCCAGTTTGCTGAATTTTTTTATTAATCAACTGAAGGACCCGTTGGAACAGGGACGCGCGCGGGAACGCTATCAAACGATGCGCGAATTTGTGGATTCGCACGAATGCCGGCATCGCGCGATTTGTTTGCATTTCGGAGAAAAGACGAAATGGAAGACGTGCGCGGCGTGTGATGTGTGCGGATATGTTTTGAAATCACTTTTGCCGAAGGCGCTGGTGAAACAATTGCCGTTTGTCGCGCGTGAAACTGGCGCGCGCGAAGTTGTTTCGCGTACGCCTTCAAAGCGAAGCAGGCGACGGAAGCCGGCATCGAGCGCCCCAATTGCACGCGGCGGGGAAGTGCTGAACGCGGCGCTGTACAAACATCTTCGGGAGTGGCGGCGAACTAAAGCGCGTGAGTTGGGTATCGGCGCATTCATCATCATGCACGACACCACGCTGGAAGATTTGTGCTTCAAACGGCCCACTTCACTCGCTGGAATTCGTGAAGTTTCCGGATTTGGTGAGCGCAAGACCGAATTGTATGGGCGAGAAATTCTAGAAGCGCTTCGCGAATATGAGGGAATGCTGACGTTGGAGCGCCATTATGCTGAAGAGGACGAACCGGCGGCGCGACGCGAACCGCGTCGCATAAATAATGTAGAAGCGAAGGCGAGAAGGAGACCCGGTGAATGGTGGGGAGCGCGGTAAGCATTCAAAGTAATTTTCGATATTGAGAGCACGAGTGATGGCAGAGTCTAAACAAATTAGCGATCCCATTTTCCGCAACGCAGTTCGAGACTTGGAGGAAGGGAATTTTTCGCGGCTGGAGCCTCTGTTTCGCAATCTCGCGTTATCAAGCCACGCGTCGTGTCAGATCATCGAGTGGTACGACCTGGGATATTTCAAAAATGAGCCGAAGGCGCTGAACGAGGCGTTGGCGTGCGCGTGTTTCAATGGACGAACGAAGATCGCGAAATTTCTTATGGATCGCGGCGTGGACGTAATTGCTGGCGACGCCACAGGAATGAACGGATTTCATTGGGCGGCGAATCGCGGACATTTGGAGACGGTGAAGCTGCTTATCGAGAGAAAAGTTCCGATGGAAATTAAAAATATGTATGGCGGAACGGTGCTCGGTAGCACGGTGTGGTCTGAGATTCACGAGTCAGGGCCGACTCGAATCGATGTTATCGAGGAGTTGCTCGGCGCTGGCGCGAATGTTAATGCCGTCGAATATCCAACCGGGAATGCGCGTGTGGACGAGATGCTGCACCGCTATCGCTCAGACAAATAATTAGAGCGGCTATCCCTTCAGTGTGACAACCTTCGCATTTTTCTGGGCTTTGATAACGAGTTCCGCCGCCAACAAACATTGCGTCTGATCCTGCGCGACGTGAGTACGATTCACAACATCCGCAACGAACTGCGGACCGAATGGAAGCGGCATATTGTTGCAATCGATGTAGCGCGCTTCTTTATTGTTCACAATAAAAAGATTGTTGCCCTGCTTATTCACGGCGACGTTGGTATATTTTCGGATTTCGATGTAGCCGTCGGCGCCCAGAATGAAAAGGCGTCCATCGCCCCACGTGCCCAAACCTTTCGGGGTGAACCAATCCAGGCGCACATAGCCCAGGCCGCGATCGCCGCGCAAAACCATATCGCCAAAATCCTGGAATCGCGGGCGATCGGGATGGCGCAAATTCGCAATTTGCGATTCCGCAATTTCGGCCCGCGTCGAGCCGGTGTAAAACAAAAACTGATCCACTTGATGCGAACCAATGTCGCAAAGAATTCCGCCGTACTGTTCGGGATTCCAAAACCACTCCGGCCGGCCGGTACCGCCGCCTGCGTCGCCGGTTCCCTGAATAATTTGATGAGGGGCAATATTAATTGTTTGAATTACTTTGCCGATCGCGCCTTGCTGAATTAATTCACCCGCGTATACCGCAGCCTTCACTTCCAGGCGCTCACTATAAAGGATTCCGTAGATGCGCTTCGTTTCGGCGATCGTTTTTCGCAAGTCCTCGAGCTGCTGCAAAGTTGTGCAACCCGGCTTGTCCGAAAGAAAATCCTTGCCGTGCTTCATGGCACGAACGCCAAGCGGCGCGCGTTCATTCGCAATTTGCGAGCAGAGTACTAATTGCGTGGAAGGATCATTCAGAATTTCATCCTGCGTCTTCACGATTTTCACATCCGGATATCGCTTCGCGAAAGCAGCGAGCTTATCTTCTTCGCCGCCCCATGCGGCCACCAATTCGCCGCCGCCGCGCTGAATCGCGCCGATCATTCCGTAGATGTGATCGTGGCTCATGCCGCATACCGCAAACTTGATGTGGTATTTGGGCGGTTCCTCAGCCTGCTTCGGGAACACCACTTCTTCGATCGCGCCGCCTCGCTCTCCGCCCAGTGCCATCGCGCCATTTGGCAATACTGATCCCATCATCGCTACCGACCCCATCAATCCGGTCTGCTTCAGAAAATCGCGCCGGCCTGTGGATTCCATGCTCGCCTCTTATCTTTCTTGCCCCACATCTGTATTAACAGAATTCATTGTTTCGGCGGGAATATATTTTGTACGCGGAGGGCTTTCAACAGAATCTGCTTGCGAGGTGAATGACGGAAACAATCGGACGCGGGAGCAGACGACCGCTTTCACGGGGAAAGTCACTGGCTCGGATTTGGCAGTCACGCCGATCCCGAAGCAAGAAAATATATTCTATCTGGCTACTTTTCTAAGACGTGGCCGGCGCGAATGTGACTTTGCTGTTGTTTGACCGTGTTCCTTCCGTTCGGTGGGCTCTCCATTCTGTTGCATCAGTTTAGTGATCAGACCTGTCCACCCGGTCTGATGGCTGGCTCCGATTCCGGCTCCAGAATCTCCGTGGAAACATTCGTGAAACAAAACGAAATCGCGCCAGTGAGGATCGGTCTGGAATTTGTCGAGATTTCCGAACACGGGGCGGCGTCCTTGCTCATCGCGAAGAAAAATGCTGGTAACACGGCGTGACAACTCGCCGGCGATTTCCCGCAAGTTCTTCATGTTCCCGGAACCGGTCGGGAATTCAATCTGAAAATCATTTCCAAGGTAGTGATGAAATTTCTGGAGCGACTCGATCAGCAGGAAGTTCATAGGAATCCAAATCGGCCCGCGCCAGTTGGAATTCCCACCGAAGATACCGGTTGAGGACTCTCCTGGTTCATATTGGACACGATGTTCTACGCCGTCCGTGGTGAGTTTGTACGGATTGTCGCGATGGAATTGCGATAAGGCGCGGATGCCGTGAGGTGACAAGAATTCGCGTTCATCCAGCAGGTGCGCGAGGATTTGACGAAGCTGGTCTTGATCAGCAATAGACAGCAATCTCCGTTCGCCGAATCCTTCGGTGCGCATGCAGGCCATGCTCTCGGTCAGATCGGCGCGGTTGTCGATGAACCATTCCAGACGCCGCTTGAAATCCGGCAGTTTCTCGAGCACTTCCGGCTCGAGGGTTTCCACCGCAAAAAGCGGGATAAGTCCTACCATCGATCGGATTTTCATCGGGAATTGTGAACCGTCCGGCAGCTTCAACACGTCGTAGAAAAAACCGTCTTCTTCATGCCACAGCCCAATTCGACCATCGGCACGATGGCTCATGGCGTTCGCGATGTAAATGAAATGCTCCCAGAATTTGCTGGCTACGTCCTCGTAGCAAGGATCTTCTTGCGCCAACTCAAGCGCGATGGCGAGCAAGTTCAGCGTATACATCGCCATCCAACTTGTACCGTCCGATTGTTCCAGGTAGCCGCCGGTTGGCAGCGGAGCTCCACGGTCAAAAACGCCGATGTTGTCTAATCCAAGGAAGCCGCCTTGGAAAATGTTCAGGCCATCCGCGTCTTTTCGGTTGACCCACCACGTGAAATTCAACATCAACTTGTGGAAGACGCGCTGGAGAAACGCCCGGTCGCCCTTGCCTTTCCGCTTTTTGTCGATTTTGTAGACGCGCCATGCCGCCCAGGCATGCACCGGAGGGTTTACGTCACCGAGAGCCCACTCGTATGCCGGGATTTGACCATTCGGGTGCATGTACCACTCGCGGAGCATGAGAGTAAGTTGTTCTTTTGCGAAGTCTGAATCGACAAGCGCGAGCGGAATGCAGTGAAAGGCAAGATCCCACGATGCGTACCACGGATATTCCCACTTGTCGGGCATTGAAATCACATCAGCGTTATACAAATGTGTCCATTCGTGATTGCGGCCCTTCTTGCGCTGGTCCGGTGGTGGAGGATTGTTCGGGTCGCCTTTCAGCCAATCTCCGACGACGTAATGGTAGAACTGCTTGGACCACAACATTCCGGCGAAGCCCTGCCGCATAACATTCCGCGCGTCCGCCGAAAGCTCCTGGGGAATCACAGTGGCGTAGAATTGATCCGCTTCTTCCCGTCGGCGCGCGAAAATTTCATCAAACGATGCGTCAAATGGATCCTTGTCCGCGAAACCGGAATCCGCGAGGCGCATCCGAATTACCTCCGATTTTCCAGCGCCGATCGTTAGCTTGTAATGCGCCGCAGCCTTCGTACCCTCCCGATCCGGGTTAACAGTTTTCCTATCCTCGTGCACAATATAATCGTTGATGCCGTCCTTGACGTATGGAACTCGATTCCCAACGCCGAATAGCCGCATCGTGTTTGTTTCATTCTCAGTGAAAAGCAATTCCGGGGAGCCTTCACAGTGAAGCCAACGGTTGCCGAATCGAGTCGTACTCTTCTCAAAGAAATTTAATTCGATCGCCGGATTTGGAGCGATATGCGACTGGCGCAGCTCCGGCCTGATGTCGTCGCCGCCCCACGACCAGGTATTGCGGAACCACACTGTCGGTAGCAAACGAATATTCGCCGCTTCCGGGCCGCGATTCTCGACAGTAATCTTGATGAGCATGTTCTCGGTGTCCGCCTTGGCGTACTCCACGATCACATCAAAATAGCGGTCGTCATTAAACACACCGGTATCGAGAAGTTCATACTCTGGCTGATGCCTATCCCGTCGCCGGTTTTCTTCCACTAGCTCGCGATAAGGAAACTCCGCCTGCGGATACTTGTAGAGATATTTCATGTAGGAATGAGTCGGCGTGCTATCGAGATAGAAGTAGTATTCCTTGGCATCCTCACCGTGATTGCCCTCGTTTCCGGTGAGGCCGAAAATTCGCTCTTTCAGTATTGGATCGCGTTCGTTCCACAACGCCACGGCAAAGCAAATGATTTGCCTGCGATCGCAGATTCCGGCAAGGCCATCTTCGTTCCAGCGATACGCGCGAGACCGAGCGTCGTCATGCGAGAGATACTCCCATGCGGTTCCTTCCGCGCTGTAGTCTTCCCGAACTGTTCCCCATGCGCGCTCGCTGAGATACGGGCCCCAACGCTTCCAGTGCTTTCTGCGAGCGCCTGATTCTGTCAGCCGGATCTCTTCTTCAGTCATTGGGAATCTCCGTTTTTCTGAAAACTGCGCACAGTAGAATCGTGAAAATTGTTCGATTCAAGATTTCGTCAAGCGTCGAGGCAAATGGAATCGTTCGCGGTGCTAACGCAAGGTAGGATGAATCCAGCCTTTTTCTGTTCGACGGTCAACCCATCTTCTACACGCATCGTCACACTTCCTCCGAGCAGGTGTGTCGCGCAGGTGCCGCATTGACCTTGGCGGCAGCCGCTAGGAATCGAAATTCCAGATGACTCCGCCAATTCCAGCACAGTCATGCCCGCAACAAGCTTGACGCTCTGCCCCGAGCGTAAAAACTCGATCGTGTCGAACGCTATATTTCCCGATGCAGGCGGAATCGTGGCGGAAGAATTTTCACCGAAGCTTTCTTGTTTTATGCGTTCGGCGCCCACGCCCTGTTCTTTGAGCATCTCGGATGCAACTTGCATGAACGGTTTCGGACCGCACAGGAAAAAGGTCGGCACGCCGAAATCCGGAATTTCCACTTGGAGAAGGGCCTTGCTCAATCGCCCAGTGTTTCCGGTCCAGGAGACACCCGGATTGCTCACCGTTATTACGCTTCGGAAGTGGGGAAGCGAATGGCTCAATCGAGTCAGTTCTTCCCGAAAGATAATGTCCTCAGGTGTTCGGACGGAATAGATCAAGGTTACGCGAGTGCTCAACGCGCGATCTTCGATGTAGCGGAGCATTGCCATCATCGGAGTTATGCCGCTGCCGCCAGCGATGAATACCGCATCCGTGTGCCGACTTTCGTCGAAATAAAAGTGTCCGAAAGGTCCGCACGCCTGGACGACTAGTCCCGGCGCTGCGCGCTCATTCAGGAAAACGGAAGCGCATCCGCCGTGCGCGCGTTTTGGAGTGATTTCGATATGGTCTGTCTTCAGCGGGGAAGAGCAGATCGTATAAGAGCGGATTACCTTCTTGCCGTCTACATTCAGATGAAAAGTAAGGAACTGTCCGGGCTTGATCTGCAGGTGCCTGCGATCGACCGGGCGGAAGCAGAGCGTCTTAGCATTGTGCGTTTGCGAATCGACCCTGGTAAGTTCGAGAGGGAAAGTTCCGGCCCGTGGATCCGCAAGCGGTGACGATGATCCGGAAGGTGCGGTCGGCGATGGCGCACTTACTGAAGGTCGGGACGGACGAAAGGCCAGTGTCACGATAAAGATGAAGAACAAAACGAGCGCCACCATCGAGTAATCGACAATCGCGCTGGATCGCTCGATTCGGCTCAACGCGTAGGGCACAATCCGCATGAAGACGAGAACAATAGTGATCGCATAGATAGACAATCCCAACGGCATTAGCATTGCCTGATGGT
>DASYNR010000372.1:0-9237 GCA_036008485.1 Candidatus Acidiferrales bacterium
GATGGCCGAAATCGCCATCGCCGACGGAATTACGCACGTCATCGCCACGCCGCACTCGAATGCGGAGTTCAACTTCCGTCCCGAATTGGTACTTCAGCTCCGAAATGAACTACAGGCCAAAGTGGAAGGCAGACTGAAACTTGCCACCGGATGCGATTTTCATTTGAGCTACGAAAATCTTGCGGACATTCAGGTCAACAAAACGAGATACACGCTGAATCAGAAAAATTATTTGCTGGTGGAATTCGCGGATTTCGCCATCCCGCCGAATATTGACGATACTCTGCACAGTCTCCATCTGCTCGGACTCCATCCCATCATCACGCATCCGGAGCGCAACGGATTAATTCGTCATCAGCCTGAAAAACTTTGGCGCTGGATGCGGCAGGGATGTTACGTGCAGGTCACCGCGCAATCGCTGCTCGGCCGTTTCGGCAAGGACACTGCAAAAATTGTATTGGACTGGCTCGATGACGAACGAATTCATTTCATCGCCACCGACGCGCACAGCGTCACCGGACGTCCGCTAAAATTGCGCGAAGCCTACGATCTGGTAGCGAAGCGCCGCGGCATTTCTATCGCCGACGCCCTCTTCACGCACAATCCCATGGCTGCATTCGAGGGCAGCCCGCTTCCATATCAACCCGAGCCGCCCGCGGATCCAAATGCACCGGGCTACAAAAAAAAGAAACGCTTCATTTTTTTCTAATCGAAATTTCCCCTCTACTTTTTCTTGTGCTTCTCAAACCAAGCCGCAACATACATCACCTTCGTCATCTGATGACTCGGCCTGCGGCTCAATCCATGCGGCTCTCCCGGGAATCGAACCAGTAGCGTATCCACCTTCAGCAGTTTCAACGCCTCGTAAAATTCTTCAGACTGTCCGGCTGGCGTCCGGAAATCTTCTTCGCCAACCATTAGCATCGTCGGTGTATTCACATCCTTGATGTGCATCAGCACCGAACGCTTTTCGTATTCGCCCGGAATTTCCCATGGCGGTGCGGCAAACCAATATTTCGATCCGATGATCGGAATGTCCGCTGTCAGTGTCCAGCTCGTCCAATCAATCACTGGATAATTGCTGGCCGCCGCACGGAATCTATGCGTGTTGTCAATCATCCAGCAGGTCAGCACGCCGCCGCCGGAACCACCCGTAACAAACAAATTGTCCGTATCGATGTAGCCTTTCGCCACCACGGCATCCACGCCGGAATTCAAGTCGTCGAAATCGTCTCCGGGATACGCGTGATGAATTGAATTTGAGAATTCCTCGCCATAACTCGTGCTGCCGCGCGGATTTGTGTAGAGCACCACGTATCCCATTGCCGCGTAGAGCTGTTTTTCCACGTCGAAGCGATCGCCGTAATTTCCGAATGGCCCTCCGTGAATTTCCAGAATCAACGGATATTTTTTCGACGCGTCAAAATCCGGCGGCTTGATAATCCATCCTTCGATTTTGCGTTTGTCTTTCGACGACTCGTACCAAATCTCTTCAACTCTTCCCGGATGCTTCTGCGCCAGCAACTGACGATTCGGCTCGACAATTAATTTCGGTTCGCCGCGCCCGATCCATCCAACCGCAATGCCGCCCGGATTTTCATTCAGAGACCACGGCATTGTGTACGCGCCACCCGCGCCGATTGTGAAACTTCCTCCTCCGCTTGCGCTGCCGCCGCTGCCCAGATGCTGCGCGATCACCGTCAAAGTGCCGTCAAGTTTCGCGAACGCGAATTTAGTATCGCCCTGATCGTCATACTGAATGTAGATTCCGCCGCCATCCGCGGCCCACTTTGTGGACGCTACATCGCGATCCAGTTTTGCCGTCAGCACATGCGGATTGCTTCCATCGCGGCCCATCACGTAAAGATTCGTCGTCTGATGTCCCTGAAATCGCTCATCGTATCCCGCGTACGCGATCCACTTGCCATCCGGCGAAATCGAAGCGGAACCATCGGGCCCGTGACGATGCGTCAATTGTTTCAGCGCGCCATCCGCCACAGACATTTCATACACTTCGGTATCCGCGGGATCGTAATCCGCATCCGCGCGCAAATTCGCCGAAAAAATCAGCGACGCTCCATCCGGCGCCCAAACAGATTGCGGGCCACCATTCGTCGAGCTCCCATACGAAACATCGCCCTTACTCACTTGACGCGCCCCGCCGCCGTCCGCTGCAATCACAAAGATCTGCGTCGATCCCGGCCGCAAATATCCCAACCCATTGAACCTGTAAACCATCGAGTCAAACATTCGCGGTGCGTCTGCCCAGTGCGCGCCCGTCGGTGCCGCCGGAATATTTGCCAGTCGTGGTCCCGGCAACGGCACGCGCGAAGAAAACGCGATCCATTTCCCATCAGGTGACCACGAAATATCCGTCGGCGCATTTTCCATCTCTGTCAGCCGCGCCGTTTGCCCGGAATCCATCCAGCGCACGTAAAGTTGTGTGTGCCCTTCATCGCCCGCCAAATATGCGATGCGCGTTCCATCCGGCGACCAACGTGGCGAACTATCGTTGTCATGTCCATCCGTAAGCGCGCGATCGTCCGTGCCGTCAAAATTCACGATCCACAAATTCGTCTCGCGCGTATCCGTCATGATGTTCGCCGACGTCCGCACATAAACAATGCGCTTGCCATCCGGTGAAATCTGCGGATCACCCGCATACTGCAAATGAAAAATATCTTCTGGCGTCAGATGATCCCCGCGCATCTGCGCTTGCGCCGCAGACATCGGTTGCATCTGCTGCTGCGCGTGCACTGCGCCCGCACACGCAAAAATCGAGCACACCATTACCGTCGCGCTTCGCACAAATCGTCGCACGTCGCACCTCCAGATTCGTTTGTAGGGAAATAGAAACACTTTCAAGGCAGGAATACGCCCGCACGGGTGTGGAAATCAAGCACAGACACACTGATCTTTTATTTCTTCAGCACCGCGCTCCGAATCATTGCGACTGCCGCCGCGGTATCTTCCACTTCCACAATCAATTCGTCATACCTCTCGTCGTGCAAATCCAAAATGATCGCGTTCTCCCCGTGATGCACATCCCAGAAAATTGTTTTCCCGTGATAATAAAAAGTTCCCGCCGCAATCACTCCCGGCAAATTTGTTCCCGGAAAACGGAATCCTTTCCACCATCCATCCGCGATCGCCGGATCGGTGCGTACTCCCGCGATGTGCGCGAGCGGAATTTCCAGCGTGCTGCGGAACGCCCACAATTTGTCCGCGCCCTTCACATGAATTTTCAGTTCGTTTTCTATGATCTCAAGTTCAACCATGCCGTCCTCGATGTTAGGAATAGACTACGCAGCTTTTCTGAACGCGCCTTTCATCCGAGGCGCGAACAGGAACCATGCCGACCAAATAATATAAATAAAAATCGCGATCCACATTACTTCGCCGGCTCCGCCTTGGTGAAACGCATCCTGCGAAACGCTGATCATCAGTACGGCGTCCACAGCCGCCACCACAACTTTCAGCAGCCGCGCCCAGCCCGTCATTTTTATCAAGCCGAAACCGATCGCCGCGGCCGCGCATACCAGAAGAAACGCCCCGAAATCTCTCGCCTCCAGCCGATTGCGGCCGATATCCTGCGAGATCGGAATGATCCAGATGCCCGCCTCAACAAAACTCAGAATCGCAACCACCAGCACCGCGGTCGGCCGCCGTCCGGTTCCCCCCGCGGAAATCCCGGAAGCAATCCCTGACGTCCCTGCCGCGGCCGGTCCCGTTGACACAGAAGTTGGCGCAAAATTTGACGCGAAATGTTTTTGGCGCTCCGCCGCGGCCACCGTAAATTCCTGCTTCACGCGCGCCGTTAACATGTACCGGATCGCGAAAGCGCTGAAGCCGAACCCAAACAGCCACAGCATTACATCGCCGTTATCAGTAAACGCGTCGTGGCTTAGCGTCAGCAACCACACGATACATGCCGCCGAAAAGATTATCTGGAGAATGCGGCCCCAGCTTTTTTTCGTAATCAGTCCATAGCTCGCCGCAAGGCCGCTGGCGCACAGTAGAAATCCAAGTTCCGCCTCAGTCTGGAACCGCCCATAGATCGAATCATGAATTACCCCGGCCCCGCCAACGGTTGAAAACAAGAAAACCACAATAGCAATCACCACGATTCCAATCGCGCGTTTTTGTTTCGGCTCGGCAGAAGTCTTAGCCGGAGATGCAGGCGGCGCTTCCGCCGTCTTCCGCGTCGCCTTCGAAGAAATTTCCGGAGCGCGTTCCACCGGAATTTGTTGTGGCGTTGGCAAAGGTGCAGGCTGCGTCCGTGCCGATTGTTCCGGCGCAATCTGCTGAACGGGATGTGTCTGCGGAATTTCAGTCTGCTGTGGAATTACAATCTGCTCCTGTGTTCGCTCCCGCTGCGGCGTTGGATCGATCTGCGGAATTGCATCTGCTGAAATCACCGCGCCATGTGGAATCGGCGTGTCATGCCGCGGCAATCGCCCCAGCAAAATTTTCACCGTGCCCGCCAAATTCTGCAGATGCGATTCCAGCGGCGGAGTCATCGCGTCCAGCCAGTGAACATTCCCGATAAAATATTCCAGCGCGCGCCCCGGAAGAATATCTTCAATCCGCATCGGCAGAATCGCCACGCCGCGGTTCACCGCCCGTTCAACTTCCCTCCGAATTTGCGGTGACTCATTCGCGTTGGTCGTAAAAACCAGCACCATCACGCGGCATTCTTCAATCGCATCAATAATGCACTCGCTCCACTCCATTCCCGCGGTCACATCTCGCGGAGCAATCCAGCAGCGTATGCCGCTCGATTCCAGCATCGCGCACACCGCGTCCGCCGTCGTTTTATCTTTTGCCGAATGACAAATAAATACGTCGTGTGCCATTTTCCTACCGAAGAAAGTTTCCTGCGGAAATTTACTTTCCTTTTATCGCCGCCAACCTCTTAATCGCATCCGCATATCCCTGGCTCGCGGATTTCTGATACCAACTCCGCGCTTGCGCTATATCTGCCGGCACTCCCAACCCTTCCTCATACATCTGCCCGATATTAAATTCCGCCAGCGCATTGCCGTGAATCGCCGCCTTTTGATACCAGCTCATCGCCTGCGCGTAATCTTTCGCCACGCCTCGTCCGTTCTCGTACAGAAATCCTAAATTGTCGATCGCGCCCACATTATCTTGCTCCGCCGCCTTGCGATACCATTCGCTGGCTTCCTGATAATTCTGCGGAACGCCTTTTCCTTCTTCGTACGCCAGCGCCAGATCGTACTGCCCCGGCGCAAATCCCTGATCCGCCGCTTTGCGGAACCACGCGTCCGCCTCCGCGCTATTCTGCGCAATTCCTTGTCCGGCGTCGTACATGAATCCCAAACTCGTCTGTGCCTGCGGAGATCCTTGTTCCGCCGCCTTGCGATACCAATTCAGTGCTTGCGCAAAATCCTGTGGCACGCCAAGCCCTTCCGAATAAATATTCCCCATTTTATTCTGCGCTCTCGCATCGCCGTGATCTGCCGCGGGATGCAGCCACTTCAACGCTTCCGCATAATCCTGACTCTCCCCGTTCCTTCCGGAATAATATCGATCGCCCAGTTCGTACTCCGCATCGATCGCGCCACCCTTCGCCGCCGCTTCCACCGCGTCCGTACTTTGCGAATTCCAATCCTTGCCGCCTCCACTCGCAGCGGGCTCCGTCGTTGAACTCTGCGACGGAATATTTCCTCCGCCTCCCGCATTATTCGTTGACGTCGCCGTCGATGTGGCCATCGGACTCCCGCCCACCTGCGGCTGTGACGTTCCGGATTTTCTCAGCAGGAAATACGCCGACAATATAATCACCAAAACTCCCGCAATCACCGCTACGAATAATTTCATTCTCCCCGCGGGCATCACTGTCTGATTCGGCGGCGCCGCTGCAGCAACATACGGCGGCGCGGCTTGCGTCTGCTGCTGCGGTATTTCGGCGCGTACCGCATTCGGCGCGGTTGGTCGCGTAATTTCCGGCCTCGCAGATTCTGCACGCGTAAAATCCTCCGCAGCTCGATTCAAACTCGGATCTTGCGATTGCACTTCCGCTCGCGCTGCGAACACCGATCCGCCCATATCCGGTTTCGCCGCTGCCGCACCGGACATTTGCGGCGCGTTCGGCGCAGTTCCTCCCGGCGCATTCACCGGCGGCATTTTCGCCAGCAGCATCTTCACCGTTTCCGCCAAATTTTTAAGATGCGCCTCCAGCGGCACCGTCAGCGCGTCCAGCCAGTGCACATCGCCGATAAAATATTCCAGCGCCTTGTCCGGCAAAATATCTTCCGTTCGGAATGGCAACACCGCCACTCCGTGATTCACCGCCCGTTCAATTTCCCTGTGAATCTGCGGTGATTCGTTCGCACTGGTCGTAAACACCAGCACCATAATCCGGCAATCTTCAATTGCATCAATGATGCACTCACTCCATTCCATGCTCGGCGTCACATCGCGCGGAGCAATCCAGCAGCGCACGCCTTCCGACTCCAGCATCGCGCACACCGCGTCCCCGGTAGTCTTGTCCTTCGACGAATAGCTTATAAAAACGTCATGCGCCATATACGTTCTCAGGTTTCACAATTCTTGAAAATTTCACTTTCATCTCCACCCGACCGTCCTTCGGTGAATGTCTTCAACGTTATTTCCCCAAATTCGCCAATCGTGCGGACGCATCCGCATATCCCTGATCCGCTGCTTTCTGATACCAGCTCCGCGCCTCGGAAACATCTCGCGATACTCCTAGGCCCTTTTCGTACATGTAGCCGATATTGTATTGCGCCTCCGCGTAATCCTGATCCGCCGCTTTTCGATACCAGGACATTGCTTGCGCATAATCTTTCGGCACGCCTCGGCCATTTTCGTACATGAAGGCCAAATTTGATTGTGCTTCATCGAAATCCTGCTCCGCCGCCTTGCGGAACCAATCAGCGGCCTCCACATAATCGCGCGGCACTCCGATTCCTTCTTGATACTGAACGCCAAGGTTGAATTGTGCGTCCATGTTTCCCTGTTCCGCGCCCTTGCGAAACCAATCTACGGCCTTCACATCGTCTTTCGGAACGCCTCGTCCTGCTGAAAACATATAACCGATCTTGTTCTGCGCTCTTGCATCGCCATGATCCGCCGCCATCTGGAACCAACCGAACGCTTTCTCGTAATCCTTGTTTGCTCCTTCCAGGCCGAAATAATAGCGGCGCCCAAGTTCGTATTGTGCTTCCGTCACGCCCGATTTCGCGGCTGCCTCCACGGCGTCCAGATTTTCCTTGGTCCAGTCCTTGGCTTCTGCGTTTTGGCTGCTCTGGCCACCCGCGTTTCCGGCGGGGGTGCTGCCGGTTTGCGATTGTGGCGAGCCGGTATTCCTCATCAAAAAGTACATCACTACAATAATTACAAACGCTCCGGCGATCGCCGCGCCCAGCAGCTTGCTTCGCGCCGGAAACTTCCCCGCTCCTGCTGCCGGTACCGGCGTGGAATCATATGCCGAAGCAGTTTTCGCCGGTCCCCCAAATGCTTGCTTCACGCCAGCCGTAAACAGATACCAAAGCGCGAATCCGCAAAGCGCGAGTCCTCCACTCCACGCTGACCAAAACACGCCCCCGGCACTGCACTTGACAGCCGCGCCACCCGAGACATACGTGACGCAGTCGCCGGAGCCAATCGTTGCGGCAAGGATGCCCAACGCCACGCAAATCAGCACAGCAAAAATTATTCCAACAATCCGCCCCCACGCTTTCATCTTAAAAAGGCCATAACCTGCTGCGCCCGCGATACCGGCAACAATCACCAGCGGAAACGCATCGCTGGCGCCGCCACCACCGAAAACCGATATCAGCGCCACCGCTGCAATCGCAAATGCCACTACCGCAAACGCAGTCACTCCGCCCGGCCGCTTTTGCGCTTGCTGCCTGCCGACCGCGCCTGTATCAACAACACTCCTCTGATTTTCCGAAGCTCGTTCAGTCGTCGCCGCGAATGCCGCAGTCCGCGCGGCCTCGCGCTTTTCTGTGAATCCCGCTCCCGCCAAATCCGGTTTCAACGCCGCTGCCACTTGTGCCGGACTCGGCGTTGCAGCTGCCGTCGTTTCCAGTGACGGCATCCGCGCCAGCAGCATCTTCACCGTTTCCGCGAGATTTTTTAGATGTACTTCCATCGGCGTCGTCAGCGCGTCCAGCCAGTGCACATTTCCGATAAAATATTCCAGCGCCTTGTCCGGCAAAATATCTTCCGTACGAAATGGCAACACCGCCACTCCGTGATTCACCGCCCGTTCAATTTCCCTGTGAATCTGCGGTGATTCGTTCGCGCTGGTTGTAAACACCAGCACCATAATCCTGCATTCTTGGATCGCATCGATGATGCATTCGCTCCATTCCATGCTGGGCGTCACATCGCGCGGAGCGATCCAGCAGCGGACGCCTTCCGACTCCAGCATCGCGCACACCGCGTCCCCGGTCGTTTTGTCCTTCGACGAATAGCTTATAAAAACGTCATGCGCCATATTTTCGCGCTCCGATTCGGTTTTGTTCCTGTGTTTCCGCGCCGCTGGCGCACGGATTCCAAAAGTGGCCGGATTCTACCACCAACCGCCGGAAGAACGCCTGCGAAACGTCGTCGGCATCATCTGTGCAGTGTTGAACATCTTCGCCAGTTCCTCCGCGCTATAAACAAGCCGCATCTCAGGGCGAAATTGAAAAATGTTTGCGGGTTGTAGGGGCGGGTCTGTGACCCGCCCTCCGTGATGACATCGACCATCACGAATCAAAAAAAGGAGAAATTAAATGCTACTTCTAATCATTGTTCTCATCCTCTTGTTTGGCGGAGGCGGCGGCTACTACGGATATTCCCGATGGGGCAGAGGCGGCGGCATGGGCGTCGTCGGCACAGTCCTGCTAATCGTGCTGATCGTCTATCTCCTCGGCGGTATGCGCTAACACATTTAAATTGACGCCGGATGTAGGGGCTCCGCTTGCTGCGCCCTCGTCCGAATCTCTTGAATTTGGTTTGTGTTTGTAGGGTGCCCCATGTTCGTCCCGCCCCCAGAATATCGGGACAGGCGAACGTGGGGCTTTTCGCTTGGCGTTCCCTTCGAGCATTCCCACAAATAACTTGGTAGATTGTTCTCTAACAATCTCCCATGCTCTCCACCGCTCACCGACCCACCTGGAAAACTCTTCTGGCGTTCGCCATCATTTATCTCGTCTGGGGCTCCACATATCTCGCCATCAGTATCGGAGTCCGCGAAGT
>DASYNR010000373.1:0-16750 GCA_036008485.1 Candidatus Acidiferrales bacterium
TCAAGCACCATCCGGCGGCGGACAGGGCGGAGGCTACGGCCGTCCGCATTCATCCGGCCAGGGCGGAGGCGGTGGACGTCCGTCACGCGATGGCGGCGGTCCGGGCGGAGGAGCTGGTCCGCGCAAAGGCGGCAAGCGCCAATTTTTCCGCAAGCGCAAAGTGTGTCGCTTCTGCGTCGATAAAATTGATTACATTGACTACAAGAAGGCGGACATGCTGAACGCTTTCGTTCAGGATCGCGGCAAAATCCTTCCGCGCCGCATGACGGGCACCTGCTCGCGCCACCAGCGCTGGTTGTGCGAAGCCATCAAGCGCGCGCGCAATATCGCGTTGATGTCGTTTGCTTCGGAACTGTAGTCCGCGCAGAAAACGATTTTCAGGAGCCGTCCCTTTTTTGACGGCAAAATGTAGACGGCAAAAATTCTAGTTTGGAATGCGAGAAGACCCATGCAAATCATTCTGCAAGAGGATGTAGAAAAACTCGGAACACGCGGCCAGGTTGTGGAAGTGGCCGAAGGCTACGCGCGCAATTTTCTGTTGCCGCGCAAGCTGGCCATGCCGGCATCAGCTGGCAATCTGAAGCGCCTGGAAAAAATTCGCGTGACGCTGGCGAAACTCACGGCCACCGAGAAGGATGCGGCGCAGAAAGTTGCTGACGCGCTGAACGGCGTCGTCATCAACTTGGTCCGCAAAGCGGGCGAGAATGATCACATGTTCGGCTCGGTGACATCAGCCGATCTCGCGCAGGAACTCGCGTCGCACGGGCATACCGTCGACAAGCGCAAGATTCAGTTGGCTGAGCCGATCCGCACGCTGGGCGAATATCAAGTGCCGGTGAAGCTTTACACGGACGTGACGGCGGAATTCAAAGTGGTGGTCACGCGCGAAGAAGCGAAGGCTTAATTCATCGGGCCGGAATTTCTCGCGGATTTCCGCGAAATTCCGGCTCCTTTTATTTTAGCTCGTCCGAGTTTTCCACTAATTCCACAGGGTAGTCCCGATATCCTCAGTATTGAGTATTGCACGCCGGTGGCGTGCCACTCCAAACTGGCTGCAGCTTACACGAGACGAATATTGACACTTCAGATGGTGTTAAGAGATGTACTGATTGTTGCAGCGGTGTTCGCGCTCTGTGTGCTTTTCATATGGCTGTGGCCACCGGGCCGCAAGATTCTTATCCAACCGCCGTCTCTCGATTCAAAACGGAAATTGACGTGGCTGGCGGTAGTCGGATGTGTTCTTACTTTGATTTATTTTCTCATTACGGATTACCGGCTGACACATCTGAAATAGACCGGAACAAATCGGCTCCTTGCACTGACATAAGACTTAGGCGAAAATAAGGCGAATCACCGAGTTACGAAAAATGGCGAATAACCCCACGATTGAACAAGCGCTGCCGCAGAATCCCGAAGCCGAACGTTCCGTGCTCGGCGCGATTCTTCTGGATAATCACAAGCTGGACGTCGCGCTGGATAAACTGAAGGCCGAAGATTTCTTTCAGGATAATCACAAGCGAATTTTTGCGCAGATGATTGAGTTGAGCGAATTGCAGCAGCCCATCGACCTGGTCACGCTGGTGAATCGACTGCAGCGCACAAACGAGCTCGAATCCGTTGGCGGAGCCGCGTATCTTTCGCAGCTTGTTGACGGCGTGCCGCGAATTACAAACGTGGATCATTACGCGCGCATCGTGAAGGAAAAATCAGTTTTGCGTAGCGTGATTCATGCCGCGCACAAAATCCAGCAGCAGGCGATGGAGGCGAACGAAGACGCCGACGCCATTCTGGACGAAGCCGAATCGAGCCTTTTTCAAATTGCGGAAAATCGCGTAGGCGCCGGCCTGATTAGCATGAAGGAATTGGTCACCGGCAGCTACGAGCGCATCTCTCAGCTCTTCGATAGCGGCCAGCGCATCACCGGCGTCTCGACAGGCTATTCGCAACTCGACGACCTCACCTCCGGCCTGCAGAATTCCGATTTAATTGTTCTCGCGGCGCGTCCTTCCGTCGGCAAGACCGCCTTCGCGCTGAATCTCGCCGCGAACGTCGGCATTCGCAACGAACTGCCCGTGGCAATTTTCAGTTTGGAAATGTCCAAGCAATCTTTGCTGATGCGGTTGATTTCCGATCAAGCGCGCGTGGACTCTCACAAATTCCGTTCGGGCCATCTGCCGAAAGAAGATCGCGCGAAAATCACCGAGACGTTGAGTTTTCTTTCCGCCACTCCGCTGTGGATTGACGACGCTGGCGGAACAACCGTAATCGAAATGGGCGCGAAGTGCCGCCGCATGAAGCGCGACAAAGGTCTTTCGCTGGTCATCATTGATTACCTACAACTGATCTCGGCGCGCGGCCGGTTCAATTCTCGAAATGAAGAGGTTGCCAGCATGACGCGCGGTCTGAAAGCGATGGCGAAAGATCTGGACGTTCCCGTGGTCGTGCTCAGTCAGCTTACGCGCGCGCCGGAGAAAGAAAATCGCGGGCCGGTGCTTTCCGACTTGCGCGATTCCGGCGCCATCGAACAAGACGCCGACCTGGTGATGTTCCTGCATCGTCCGAAAATGTTTGCGGAAGGCGCTTCGCCCGAAGAACGCGCGGAAACTCAGTTGAATATTGCAAAGCAAAGAAACGGTCCGACGGACATGCTGCACTACGTTTTCCTGACACGATACACGCGGTTTGAGGAAGCCGCGCGGCCGGGATCGTAATTAGCTCTTAGCTGATCAGCCACCGCACCGAATATTTTGTTCAAACTTGGAGAAAGTCTCGCGCATACTTTTCCTGCGGAGAATTTCGTTATCCCCACTCGCGAGGAAAAACCTGCGATGCGTCGCGCGCCCGTAAGAATGGTCAGGGTTGCCCTTGTCTTCTCATTTTTTCTGCTTGCCAATATATGCGCCGGGAAACCACAACGCCGAGTGGAAAGTCTGGCAATTTCTCCCGACGGTAAACTTATTGCATTAAGTTATTCAAGCGGCGACACGACCTTCATTTACACCGTGGCCGTGGATACGGGCCACGCAGTCCGATTGACCAGTGCCAAAACTGGAAAAGAATTAAGACCGTCATTCGTGCCGGACGGCAACCGCATCGCGTACACGTACTCCGCCGGAAAAGAAGCGCACTCTCAAATCATTATCGTAAATGCCGACGGTTCCAATCCACAGGCGTGGTCACCTTTCCAGGTAGGCGATTTCGGTCCAGTATTCTCGCCGGACAATAAGACGATCGTCTTCTCTCGGTCGGGATTCTTCGGCAGCTACTCGACGATCGCGCAGCCGCATGCTCACGATTGGAATATCTACGCCGCGGATTTGGACGGATCAAACGTGCGACAACTCACAAACGAACACTTCTATATGGCTTCTGCTCCGTCTATTTCCGCAGATGGCACGAAACTAGTGGTCGTAGCGGAATCGCCAGAAACCAGTCAGCACTTCAAGATTTATTCGCTCGCTCGTACCGGCGATCCCCTGCAAACTTTTCAGCCTCATATGCCAAAGGAAGTGAGCCACAAGAATCCTATTTTCAACTGTCCGAATTACCTGCCGGACGGGAGCATCCTGTTCATGGCCGCTGACACGAGATTTAATTATGACGTGTACAGTGTGAATCCCGACACCGGGGCAATTAGAAAGATCACCAATGAAAATGGCTATGCAACCGATCTCCAAGTTTCCGCCGACGGCAAGACTGCCGTGTTTCTAAAATGGAAGCGGAAACGATTCGAGGTGACGGACGAGAGCGAGCTCTATGTCCTAGACGTCGAGAGCCGAAAGCTTACACCGATCGTCGTTAGCGGACTGAATTAAGCCGAGCCCACGCAATCGCACCAAAAATCCGTGCTCGCGCATCCACACATCGTGTCGCGCAGACAGCGGGATGAATACACAGCTATAATTCGGGGTAGCTGTGAGTGCCTATAACTACCACCAAACAATAGACTTAGCGGACTGCCTGAATCCGCAGGTCCCGTCCGCACAATTGGCGTCCCGCGTGCATCCATATTGTCCTGTTGACTAAGTTGCGCGCGCGCAGAGCGGAACCGTTTTGCGGCGCGAGAATTTGAACTATCCTTAGTATCGTTGCAAGCTAGGGAAATTAGTTCTTACAGGGACCATCAATGACGCGCGGCGAGAAAATTAAAATCGAAGGACGGCCGGTGTGGGCGGAAGTTCGCCTATCCGCGCTCACCCACAATTTTCAAGAAATTCGCAAACATCTGGATTCAGGCAGTGCAAACGCCAGCGGCAAATCCACGAAGCGCGTGAAAATTTTCGCAGTCGTTAAGGGAAATGCCTACGGACACGGCGGCGTGGCCGTTTCAAAAATTTTGGCGAAGGCCGGCGCGGACATGTTCTGCGTCACCTGCACTTCCGAAGGGATTCAATTGCGCGAGGCTGGCATTAAGCAGCCAATTCTGGTGCTGACAGGCTTCTGGCCAGGCGAAGAAAAACGGCTGGTCGAATACCGGCTCACGCCTTCGGTAACAAATTGCGATCAACTGAAACTTTTGGAACGCGCCGCTTCGCGCGCCGCAAGAAAGCTTCGCGGTCCGCTGGAATTCCATTTCAAAATTGATAGCGGCATGAATCGCCTGGGCGCATCGCCGGATTCAATTCCCTGCTTCGTGCGCGCACTGGCCGACTGCAAGCATCTGAAATTGGCGGGCACGTTTACGCACCTCGCTTCCTCCGAAGTGATGACCACTTCGGAGACTCCCGATCAGACGCGCGTTTTTCTTGCAGCGATTGCGAAAATGCGCGAACTTGGACTTTCACCGGGCGTCGTTCACATGGCGAACAGCGCCGCAATTATTTCCAGTCCGCAGACGTGGCTGGACGCCGTTCGCCCCGGCGCAATTCTTTACGGCTATCATCAGAATTACGATCCACCGTCGAGAACAATCGAAGTAAATCAGAAAGTTCCGCTGCAACCGGCGCTTAGCTTCCGCGCGAGGATTATTTCTTTGCGCGATGTTCCCGCCGGTTCCGGGGTCGGCTACAACGCAAAATTTCAGGCCACACGGCCATCGCGCATTGGAATTCTTGCGGCGGGTTATGCGGACGGAATTCCGCGCGGCATGTCCAATCAGAGCAATGTAATTGTGCGGGGGCAACTCGCTCCGGTCGTCGGCACAATTTCGATGGATCTGACGGCGATTGACGTGACTGATGTAGCCGGCGTGGAAGTCGGCGACATCGCCACAATTTTCGGCGCGGACGACGGCACTAAGCAATATGCGTTTGACGTCGCGAAACAATTGGGAATGGTCACAGCGCAAGTGCTTGTGGGAATTGGCTGGCGCGTGCCGCGGATTTATCTGCTCTGATTCGCGCTCCCCTAAATTTGTAGTGGAAGAAAATTTCATCTGTGGCGTGCCCTACACACACATTTATTCCTTCCTTGCTTGACCCATTCTTTCTGCGGGTGTATATGGAGCATAGAGTTCAGGTCGCTTTTTCAGATCAATTTGAGGTTTTTGGACGCGCCCGTCGGGGCGCTGGTTCTTCGATTTATATACACTTTATTTTTTATAATTTTCATTCGAGGTCACTATGGATCGCAATTTTGGGAGTCCAAACCGCACAGAAGGCGCGGCGCCGTCCGCGCTGTCACTGCAAAAAACAGCCAGCAAACCCAAACAAGACAGCACAAAGTTCGGCAGCGTTTGGGATCGCATCGGTTTCCGAATCGTTCTGGCGGCCGCGTGCGTGGCAATCGGTTTTCACTTTCATCCGTTTGGTTTGCAACCCGGACCTGCCGCAGTTGCAGGGCTTGGATTTGCCGGACTTGTTTTTGTAATTGAATGGCGGTTGAACAAGGCCAGCCTTCGCAGATTAATCGGCGCAACTGTCGGATCTATTTTCGGAATCCTCGGCGCATATTTAATGAATCTGGTTCTGGCGCACACTTCCATGCCAGAGGCCAGCCGGTCGTTTTTGGGAATGGCGTTGCTCTTTGTGATGACCTACATCGGCCTCGTCGTTGGCGCAAATAAAGGCGAGATGCTGAATCTTGGCGCATTTGGCGGAGTTTTCGGAAGCGAGCGCGCCGCGCGCCGTCTGGTGAAAGTTGTGGACACCAGTGTGATTATCGACGGCCGGCTCGCGGATATTTGCGAAGCGCATTTTCTTGACGGCACGCTGCTGGTTCCGAATTTCGTTCTGAAAGAATTGCAAATGGTGGCCGATTCGGCCGACCCGCTGAAGCGTCAACGCGGACGCCGCGGTCTGGAAGTGCTACAACGCTTGCAGAAAATGCCGCACATTGACGTGGAAGTGATCGAAGACGATTTTCCGCAAGTGCCTGAAGTGGATTTGAAGCTCATCGAAGTTGCGAAGCGATACGATTGCAAGATCGTCACCAACGATTTCAATTTAAATAAAGTCGCTAGCGTGCAGGGCATCGAAATTTTAAATGTGAATCAGTTGGCGAATGCGCTGAAGCCCGTGGTGCTGCCCGGCGAAGTGATGCGTGTTTTTATTTTGCGCGAAGGCAAAGAATATAATCAAGGTGTCGCGTATTTGGACGACGGCACGATGGTAGTAGTGGACGGCGCGCGCAAAATGATTAACAAAACGATCGACATCACAGTCACGTCCGTGCACCAGACCACTGCAGGCAAAATGATTTTCGGACGCCTGGATGAACGTATGGAACATCCGCGCACCACGCCACACGCAAATGTGGAAGGCGCCAGACATTCCGAGCCGGTCGTGCCCATCGCGGTTCCGGAGCGCGGTCCGAGGCCGGTGTATCCGGAACCGACGCGCGATTAGTGCCACAGGTTTATCTCTTCCACCGTCTGGGATAGACTCTTCTCCGCTGCAATCGTAGCTTTCCGCATAGGGGCGCGTTTCGTCAAAATGACTCGCATCGCCGCAATTCTTCCGGCCGCAGGACTGGGAACTCGCATGGGCGAATCCACGCCCAAACAGTTTCTTGAACTGGACGGGCTGCCGCTGGTGATTTTCACTCTGCGCCGGCTGGCGACGTGCGCGGAAATTTCCGAATTTCTGATTGCCACGCTGGCGGAAGAAGAAGCCACGCTCACGAAACGCGTCGCACAGGAAAAGCTTGGCAGACCGGTGCGCGTGGTCGTCGGAGGCGGTACGCGGCAAGAATCCGTGGGCAAAGCGCTTGCCGCTGTAGATGTTGACGTAGAAATTGTGCTGGTGCATGACGCCGTGCGCCCGCTGATCACTCGCGAACAAACCGAACGCGCCATCGCCGCCGCGCGCGAACATGGCGCGGCAATCGTCGGGATACCCGCGCTCGACACTGTAAAAGAAGTGAAGCGCACCAGCGTTCCCGGCGACGTTGCTCTGATCACCGCAACAATTCCGCGGGAAAGAATTGTGCTGGCGCAAACTCCGCAGGTTTTTCGCGCGAAACTTTTGCGCGATGCCTACGAGTTGGCCGGGCGCGACGGCTTTAGCGCGTCCGATGAGGCTGGGCTGGTCGAGCGGCTGGGACACGATGTGTATGTTGTGGCTGGGTCGGCGCGAAATCTGAAAGTTACTCGTCCGGGGGATATGGAACTGGCGCGGTTTTATTTGGAACGGGAACGGAAAAATACTTAGACATGTTTGACCGATACACAGAAAAAGCGAAGCACGCGTTTTTCTATGCCCATCAGGAAGCACTACAACACGGTGCCACTGAAACCGAACCTATTTACTTGGTGCTCGGATTGGCCCAGGCGAATCCCGAACTTCTCAGTCGAATTGGCATCGGCGAGGCGGCGGTCCAATCATTTCGAGCGAAATTACCTCCGGAGAATCCTGTCGTTACCACGGCGCCAACGATGTTTCCCTTCGGCGCTGAGATGACAGGAATTATCGCCCGCGCTGCGAAGGAAGCTGACTCGGCAGGACAACGGCCGATTGCCTCGGGACATTTACTTCTCGGGCTCTATTTGGCGTCGACCGAGCTTCGCTCTGATTTGGAAAAGCTTGGCGTGACGGAAGAAACCGTCAGAAGGGCTGTTCTAGAAGAGCCTGTCGAACAAATGCACGGCCCAGAACATGCGTCGATGATGCGTCGATACATGGGCCGTCCTGGCATCGGCTACGACCTCCACCGCCTGGAAGCCGGCCGAAGACTAATGATCGGCGGCGTTCATGTTCCGTTTGATAAAGGTCCCGTAGGCCATTCCGATGGCGATGTGCTGGCGCACGCAATCTGTGACGCGTTGCTCGGCGCGTCAGGAATGGGTGACATTGGCAAACATTTCCCGGATACGGATCCAAAATGGAAAGGCGCGGACAGCTTGATTTTCCTGGAGCATCTGCGCAAACTTTTTGAAAAGCAGGGACTGCAGATAGTCCATATCGATGCCGTGGTGATTACCGAACGACCCAAGCTGGGCTCGCATTTTCCGGCAATGCGTGAAGCTCTTGCGAAGGCGCTCGGAATTGAAGCCGAACAAATTAATCTGAAAGCCAAAACCAATGAAGGCGTCGACGCGATCGGGCGAGGCGAGGCCATCGCTGCTCATGTCGTCGCGACAATCACCGGCTAGTTCTCGACTCCGATGGATGCTGCAATTCCAATCAAATCCGGCGAGCCGCGTGAAAATTTATTTTCTGCCGCGGATATTGACGAGATTCTTCACGAGCGCGGCTGGCTAAACGAAAGTGTGGCGCAGGATGACGCACGCGATGCATGGGTTACGCGCGCGGCATTTTTGCTTGGGCCGCAGGCGGCGGATCGTACCGCCCTCGCGGATTTGCTCGCGCTAGTATTTAACTATGATGCGTCACAAATCCTGCAAACCGCCGTCAGCCATGCCGTGCTAGGCCGTGAAGGCGCCAGAGATGTAATTCGTGAACTCGCGCTTGCCGTGCTCGAAGGCCCTGTAGTGGATTCCGAGGGGTTCAGCGCGATCATTACCGGAATAAAATCACGAGTGCCTTTCACTGGACGCGAGTTATTTTATCCGGTGCGTCTAGCGCTCGCCGGACGCGTGGGCGGCGGAGAATTGGATCGCGTAATTCTATTGCTGGATGACGCCGCTGCAACTCCGGGCCTCGCCCGAGTAAAAAATGTGCGCCAACGCATGATGGAATTCTGCGCCGCGTTAGAATGACAAGAAGTTCGGAGTAACAAAAGTTCGCCGAAAGGATTTATGGATCGTCTAACAGGAATTCACGCCGTTCGCGAAGCGCTGGATAGCGGCCGCGCGCTGGAGCGTATCGTGGTAGCCCGGGGACGCCATGGCGATCGCATCGAAGAACTTGTCGCCAGCGCGCGCGAACATAATGTGCCAGTACGATTTGAAGAACGCGCCGTCGTGGATCGCCTCGCAGGAACGACGCAGCATCAGGGCGTGCTCGCGATGGCCGGAGCGAAGCAGGCGCTCAGTCTGGAAGACCTAATTCGCACCGGCGCAAGCATCACTCCGGACGCGCGTCTTTTAGTGATTCTTGATGGCGTGGAGGATCCGCACAATCTTGGCGCGGTAATTCGTTCATCGCTTGCCGCAGGCGCGCAGGGACTAATTATTCCGGAACGCCGCGCGGCGGGAATGAACGAAACAGTTGCGCGCGCAGCCGCCGGAGCGCTGGAACATTTGCCTGTGGCGCGAGTGGTGAACATTTCGCGCGCAATGGAAGATTTGAAAACCGCCGGCTACTGGATCGTGGGCCTGGACGAAGCGGCCAAACAGAAACATTCCGACGTGGATTTCACCGGCGCAATCGCCGTGGTGTTGGGCGGCGAAGGTTCTGGCCTTCATGACCTGGTGAAAAAGCGCTGCGATTTTCTAGTTTCAATTCCTACGACGGGCCCGATTCGTTCCCTGAACGTGAGCGTGGCCGCGGGAATCGTTCTGTTTGAGGTTGTCCGCCAGCGTGCGGCAAAAAAGCGCTAGCGCGCTCGCTTTATTTGTCGTACTGCATCAGCGAAAAAACGTCGACTCCGCTTAATTTCCCGCGCCCGTTCAAAAACGTAAGCTCAATCGCAAATGCAGCGCCGACAACTTCGCCGCCAAGTTGACGCACAAGTTTCACCGTAGCCGCCGCAGTGCCACCTGTGGCCAGTAGATCATCGCAAATAATCACATGTTGCCCGCGAGAGATCGCATCGTCATGAATTTCAAGTGTGTCCGTGCCGTATTCCAGCGAGTACGTGACACTCGCCGTTTTCCCGGGCAGTTTTTTCGGTTTGCGAACAGGAACAAATCCCGCGCCAAGACTGTAAGCGAGCGCCGGCCCGAAAATAAATCCGCGCGCTTCAATTCCAACGACGACATCCACTTTCGCGCCGGAGTAGTGCGAACAAAGAGTGTCTACCATCGCGTGAAAACCCTTCTTGTCCTTCAAAAGCGTCGTGATGTCGTAAAACAAAATTCCCGGCTTCGGGTAATCTGGAATTTCACGGATCAAACTCTTAAGTTCGTTCATGAATGGCCGTCTCCTGAATTTACTGAATCACGATTCGTGCTCAATGAAAAATTCATTTTCATACTGCGGCAACATTTCAGCTTCGGCTTCCGCCACTTCATCGACGCTCGCGAATCGCGGCCCGCGCTTCAATTGTTCGCGGAACGCGGCAAGAACTTCCGGCGCTGCAATCGCATAGACTTCCACGCGCCCATCAAAAAGATTCTTTACATATCCGCGCACACCCAATGTGGATGCGACGCGCTGCGCAAAAAATCGATATCCGACACCCTGCACGCCGCCGGAAACATAAAAACGCTTTGCCAGCAAAGAAGTCGTCACAGTCAGCGACGCATTCTATCAGACGCGCGCCCCATTCACCGCGCGTTAATCTTCCGAAGTGTCAGGAATTTCGTCGGCGTGCATAAGCTCGTGTAAAATGCAGCCAGGACCAGGCCACTCTTGAACCTTCCGGTTACGCTCCCGAAACTCCATCGCTGCGTCTGGCTGATTGCGCTCGCCTTCGCAATCACGTTCTCGCTTCCGGGCCTCGCGCAAAAACCTGCGCCGGGGACGCCTCCGGGCGTACAAATTATTTCCGTGCAGGGATATCCCGAGTTACTCGTGGATGGCCGCCCATTTTTCGTTCACGCCGCGGAGTTTTCCTATTACCGCGTGCCAGCTGATTTGTGGAATCACAGCCTCGACCGTTTCCGCGAGCTCGGCATCAACACAATCGATCTGCGAATCCCGTGGAACTGGCACGAAATCCGCGAAGGTGAATTTGATTTCGACGGCCACACAAATCCGCGACGCGATTTGCGTGGCCTATTGAAAATGATTTCCGAAAAAGGTCTTTACCTGATTGCGCGCCCCGGGCCAACTGCCGCCGATGACTGGAAGGACAGCGGATATCCGGACTGGTTGTCCTCCAAAGAACCTAATCAATCGCAGCGCGAATTGAATTTGTGGCTCGCTGCGTTCGCGCGAGAGCTGGCTCCTTACGGTTCCACGAAGAACGCAGCCACTCCGGCTAGCTCCACCAACAAGACGTCCAACGAGGAAAACTATTCAGGTCGCCTGCTTTTTGTATTGCTGAATAACGCTCCCGATGCGGACGCCGAATTACCGAAAGCTCTTCACAATGCGCTAGCCAAAGAAGGAATTGAAACTCAACTCGCCGCAACTGCTTCTGACGCCGAATTCACAATGAATCACAGCGTGATTGCTCCCGGAATCCCTCTCAGCGGAAAGTGGTACATGACGTCGTCCGGCCGCGCATCGATCGCTGATCCAAAAGCGGGCGGCGAGCGCGTAACAGATCAAGACGCGCAAACGCTCGCGTTCCTCGCGCAAAATCTGCGAACACAGAATGATTTTCCCGCGATACTTACAGAATTCCAGGCCGGCTGGCCAACGCCATCCGACGACTCCGGCCCGCGAAGGAGCGCGCCTTCCAACACATTGCTTGGAACACGCTGGCTGATGGCGCAAGGAATCGCGGGTGTTGAATATTCTCCGCTTCAAGATTCGCTCACTCCTCCCGGTTACCAAACGGCCGGCGCGAATCGCGATTTCCGTTGGAACGCGCCGCTGGATCTGAGCGGCGAAAAACAGGAGCGATCACTTTCCGTCGCGCGAAACGGAAAATTTCTTGCAACATGGGAGGGATTCCTCGCGTCGGCGCATCCTCGCGCGGGAATCGGGCTGGTGAATTGGAGCAGTACTCTTTCGCAAGCCGATGGAATTTCAGCCGAGCAAAAAACAGAGGCGATAAATCAATCCCGTCCAATATTTCGCCGGATCGAACGCGTCGCAATGCTCGCCGGACTCCCTATCGAACTCGTCTCGCCGGAAAATCAATCCGCCGAATTGCTGCTGCACAATTCCCTTCTTCTGCTGGCAATCCCTGATTCGCTTCGCGGAAAAGCATTTCTGCCGGCTGCTACGCAAACCGCGCTAATCGAATATGTTCGCAACGGTGGCGTACTTTTTTGCAATCCCGAGCGTCCTCAGGGTGCGCTCTTCGACGAAGCTCTGAATAATTTAACCTCCCGCGTGGCGGGCGAAGGCTTACGATCTACGCAACTGGGCCGCGGGCGAATCGTGGAATGGAGCAAGGATTTTTATTCGTGGCTGGAACCAGATGAAAGTTTCGCGCAAAGTTTTGCCCGTCAGGAATCCCATTGGGCGATTGCCGCGCTGCAAAATGCCGGCCTGCTGGCAAATCTTCGTGCGCCGGTTACCCAGTCGCTCGATAATCAAACGACTCTGCTTGTAAATGAATTAGTGCCAAATCAAGCAGCCGGAATGCTCGCGGGAATGAAATCGGATTGCGATTCGCATCCACGATGCACGGAAGGCCTGTTGAACGTGACAAATTGGAGCGGCGCCGAGGAAATTCAGGAAACGCTAAAGGTTCTGCCGCCGACAATCGACCCGCGCATTGCAACGAGCTCCGACTACATTGAACTTCCAGTTGACTTACCCGCGCGCGAATCTCTGATGTTGCCGCTCAATTTTCCACTCTGCTCGCACGATGCTTCAGCAAAAGATTGCCCTGACCGCGTTGTCGCCGCCGGAGCGGAACTTGTCGGCGTGGCGCGCGAAGGAAAATCGCTAGAGCTAACGCTTTACGCTCCAACAGCCGCGACTGTAATTCTTCACCTTCGTTCCGCGCCGGTTAGCGCGGATCTTCCAAATATGTTTCCGCCCGGCACGCGTACTCCGTCGCCGCACGCTCGACCGCTTCGAAGCGTGCACGATCTCAATACGCCGCCGGACCTGGGTCCGACCGGCGAGCCTGTTTTGGTGATTGGCGACCCCAGTTTTCCGGAGCGCACGCTGCACGGCACCTACGATAAGGCGACCGGATATTTTCGAGTGATAGTTCCCCGCGGAGCGGCGCCGACGTTTCCGCGCATCCTCAGCGTGCACCTTACTTACGATCCCGATGTTCCTGAAGTCGAGAAACCCGCGAAGCAACACGGCAAGGGATACCAGTTCGCGGTGGCGGATGGCATTCGTTTGCCACTGAATGATGGAAAATCACTGCTTTCTCATCCTCCGATTATTTTGCTGGATAAAGATCGCACCGGTCAGTTCATTTTGGAATCAGAAAATTTTGATGACTCATCTCTGACACTGCAAGCCGCTGTTACCGGCGCTACACAAGGCTCGGTTTCAATGCGCATGACGAATGAAGCGAACGATATTGAAACGATGAAATTACACGCAAACGGAAATGGAGCGCCTGCCGAAACAAATCACGAAGGTCTGCTCGCGGGGAACATGAATTTCTCCGGCGGCCATATGCCGGACCGCAGCTCGAATCTCAATTTTCTGATCGCTGATTCGGACACTCCAGTCCACTACGAATATGATTTCGAGCGCTCCGGCTCAACAAACTGGGTATTGGAAAATAAGCAATTGCGCCTGATTCTTCTTCCGGCCGCCGGAGGAGAAATTTCCGCTTTGGTCGACAAATTATCCGGCACGAATTTGACGACGACGGTCGGAGGATTGCGCGATCTGGTTTTGGTCCATCGCAATCTCGGCACGGCAATCGAAAGTCAGCTACTGGATCCCACTATGAATCTGGCCTATTCGGCGGAATGGACTTCAAAGGATGGCACGGAAATTCAGATGAAAGCTCACTGGCCTGCCGGCGCACCAATCGCGGGCGAAATCTCGAAGGCGATCCGCATGACCAGCAAGGATGATACGGATGTGGTCGAAGCGGAGTACCGCCTGCATTCAGAAAATCAACGTCATGAGGATGATTCCGCCGAGACATCACCAAACCAAAGCGCATCTTTCGTTTCCGCGTTTTCGGTTCCGGCAATTGCCGATCAGCGCGAAGGCACAGAGTTCTGCTGGCTGCCGCGCGAAACATCGCCGCCTGCGGATCGCGGCGAGCATTGTGCCGGCTTCGTTCTGAACGGCAGCGAAATTCGGATTCCGGCAGACGCCGCCCGATTGGAAATTCGCACGTCGGGCAGGCCGACATTAGCAATGGAATGGACGGCTGGCCGAATTACCATCCAACAGAAACTATATTCCGCGCGAATTCTTCTGGAATTCCCCGCGCACGTCTCGGCGAATAATTCTGGAAGCGATGCGCAGGATGTCAGCTATGTTGTACGATATATTGTGAAGCGAACGCCGTGACGTGGCTGGCCACGCAAGCGAACGCGAAACCGAATTGCGGCATCCAATGAATATGCGATTAAAACACTTCCTCCACACGCTTGCGCTAGCCACTGCAATTGCAAACTTCGCCGCGCATCCCGCCGCAGCGCAGACGCGCCCCGGCCCGCTTCCTCCGCCCGCAAACGCGCCGCCACCGGTGACAATTCCGGCGGAGCCGAAACCAACTCCGCCTCCAGTTCCCGTCCCGGAAATTATCAAGCGCTTCAGCGAAAATGAAGATGCCATGTGGCGCGCGCATCCCGCATACGGATATCACAAGGTCGTACGAGTCGAGGAACTGGACGATAACGGAAAGCCCGCCGGCACATTTCAATTCACAACGGAACTTGCGCAATTGCCGGACGGCCGAACCTACGAGCGCGAACTGAAACATCCAGAGACTTCGCTGAATATTTTGAATCTGGAACCGGAGGCGCTAACACCGCTGCTGAAAATTCCTCCATTTCCTTTTACGTCAACGCAAATGGTCCATTACGACGTGCACTACGTCGGGACGCAAACACTGGACGAGTTGAGCACTTATATTTTCCAGATCGAACCGAAGCAAGTGGAGCGTCAGCGCGCGTATTTCAAAGGTGTTATCTGGGTGGACGATCAGGACTTTGTAATCGTAAAAACTTTGGGACACTGGGTAACCGAACTGGGCGAAATTTCCACGGATAATTTCCCGTTTAAATTTTTCGATACGTATCGTGAAAATGTGAAGGGAAAAATCTGGTTTCCGAGTTATCTGCGCTCAGACGATTCCGTAAACACAAAACACGGGTTAGTCCATGTGCGGCTGATTGTTCGCTGGGAGGATTACAAGCTGCGCACAGCAACTCCCGCGCCCGCAACGCCACAGCCATAAATCCGTGCTTCACGGATGCAAAAACTGTGGTGGCGCCATTTCATCGCGCTCAAATGATATTTCCTCAAAATTAAAAGCCAGCGTGTGCCATCCCTTTGAATCCGGTTGCACGCGAACCACTTGAGCCTCAGTGATCAGCCGAACGCTCCCACATCCAGACGGCCGCGTCACAAGCTCCACTTCCAACTGCACTGGCGTGCCGACAGGAATGGCAAATGGACAAGCGGTACGCAGCCCGCTTGAGCTGATATCAATTGTCATCACTTGATCGAATTCCATTTCGCGGCGTCCCTCAATTCGCAGAATCCGCACGGGGAGTTGCAGGTGAGCGCGCGCATAGACTCGCCGCTCATTCGCGACGTGAACCACGTGTGTCGGAACGCGAGCGATTCCGCGTAACGCTGACCAATCGTTTCGAGCTACGTTGCCTCGAATCATTTTCGTTCCCTCGCTGATCCCAGCCGCCGCGAAAAGTGACGCTGTACCGGATTTCACATTTGGAACGGATTTCTGACCACTGGGCTTGCGCGCCGTACGCATAGTTCCACCTTTCAGGAAAAACGTTTCCGGCACCGCGGAAGGAATATGAAACCGCCGCGCGGTGGCGTCAACGACGCAACCCGCGCAGGTTTCCTACCCGGCAACCCGTGAGCGCTATTCCCAGTCGAAGCCGAGTCGCCTCCAATATGGTTCTCGACGCGAAGGGCAGAATCCCTTAGTCTGCGACGAACGGGATTTCGCGCAAAGAATGTGCGAATATCGGACGCACAAAAACCTTCATGAGTGCAGACGTCAAAATAAATAAATCACACTGCGGATACGCGGCTTGAGCCAGCAGTCCCACAATGCACGCGCCATCGCTGTTGCGTTTGCGATGGTGTATTTTTTCTGGGGCTCCACGTTTATTGCAGTCAGCTACGGCGTAGAAACAATTCCTCCGCTGATGCTGGTTGGGATTCGACAGCTGGTTGCGGGCATCGTGCTCTATCCGCTAGCGCGATTCCGAAGCAACGAAAAGCCTACGCTTCATCACTGGCTTTCCGGCGCGTTGATTGGCGGACTTCTTTTTATCGGCGGCAATGGCTCCATCGCTTGGGCAGAAGCTAAACTCACCCCAACGAATATTACCGCTGTGATGGTCGCCACAGTGCCGCTATGGATGGCGCTGATGGATTGGCTGCGTCCGGGCGGCCCACGGCCGACGGCGAGAATCGTAACGGCGCTCGGGATCGGACTCGCCGGCGTCAGCTTGCTGATGAGCCCCCACATTCCGTTCATCGGAGGTGCGGGCGCAAGA
>DASYNR010000374.1:0-7206 GCA_036008485.1 Candidatus Acidiferrales bacterium
ATGCCAGCAATTGGGCATTGATCTGAGAGAGCTGCGAAAGACCGAATAACCTGCTCGCAAGCCTGTAACCTACTGTAAATAAAGAACTAAGCTGAATTATCCACTGATGTCTCGCCTGCTGTTCTCGATTTCCCTTGACAATCGTATTGCTAATTGCTATTACAGAATAGCAATACGCAATACATGACTCTCGGCCAGAAAATCCGATCTTTACGGGCCGTCGAAGGGCCGCTTCGCGGGCTGGGACGCACCATGACGCAATCGGAAGTGGTGCGCGCAATGAAAAAGGAATTAGGCGAAACGGTGAGCCAGGCGTATTTATCGCAAATTGAAGGCGGCGCGCGTCCACATTTGACGGAGAAGACGCGCGATTTGCTGAGCCGATTTTTTCGAGTGTATCCGGGGTTTCTGGTGGCCGATCCGGAAGGGTATCACTCTGAACTCGCGTCGGAATTGCGAGTGCGCGAGGACAAGTTGGATTCATGGCTGTTGAGCGGCGTTGAAAAGTTTCGGGCTGACTCACAACTTTGCCGCGCACTGAAAACTCTGGTAGATGAACCTGATTCGCGGCGAGCGCTTTTGTTGCTGGAGCAAATTCTCCGCAGTCCGGAGATGGCGGAACAACTCGCGGAAGTTTTGTTGCGTCCCGGGCCGAGAGTATCGGCTGAGCGTTAGGGAAACTGTTGTGCAATGGGAGTGAAAGGGAATTGCGATGAATTGGCCGGCATTTTATTTGACGTGCTTCGCCGTGGGATTCATTTTGAGTTTCGTGTCATTCCTTTCCGGCGCGCTGCACATTCATTTGCCCTTCAAGTTGCACCATGCGGGCCACGCGGGCGTGCGTGGACAGGGAGTTCACAGCAAGGGATCTCGTGGCGGATGGATTAACGCGGCGTCGGCGCTTGCGTTTTTGGCGTGGTTCGGCGGCGTGGGATATCTGCTGACGGTTCGCTACCGTTTCTGGTATTTGGCCACGCTGGCGATAGCAACGCTGGCCGGAGTTGCGGGAGCGGCAGTTGTGTCCTGGTTTTTTGTGAAGGTGTTGCTGAAGCACGAAACTATTTTGGACGATGCTGATTATCGGCTGGAAGGAATCGTAGCCTCAGTGAATGTGCCGATTCGTTCGGGACGCACCGGAGAGATTGTTTACACGCAAGGCGGCGTGCGGAAAAGCGCGGGCGCGCGATGCGTGGCGAAGAAGTCACTGGAAAAAGGAGCGGAAGTTGTGATCACGCATTACGAAAAGGGAATTGCGTATGTGCGTCCATGGGATGAGTTCACGAAGTGAGCTCTAGCAATAATTCTGAGCGCAAAAAGTTTGTATGAAACAGAGGTTCAGGCCATTCACCCAGCTAACCGCGCGTGAAGTAAACGTGCGTGAAAGAGTTAATCGCTTTCCATGAATTGGAAAGCGGAGCAAATTTCAGGAGGCGGCATATGCAAGGCGTTAACGGAGTGTGGATCATCGCAGGGCTAATTGCGTTGACGGTGGTGTTTTTGATGGCGGTTCTTGCACGCATGTATCGCAAGGCAGGCCCGCACGAAGCGTTGATCGTTTACGGTCTGCGCGGCACGCGAATTGTTCAGGGCGGTGGCACGGTGATCATTCCGATGGTGGAAACGTGCCGAGAACTGTCGCTCGAATTGATGTCATTCGATGTAGCGCCTCAGCAGGATCTTTACACATCGCAGGGCGTAGCGGTGACGGTGGAAGCCGTGGCGCAGATCAAAGTGAAATCGGATCCGGAATCAATTCGTACGTCGGCGGAACAATTTCTGACGAAACCACCCGACCAGCGCGAAGGATTAATCCGGCTGGTGATGGAAGGGCACTTGCGCGGAATTATCGGACAATTGACGGTGGAACAAATTGTGAAAGAGCCGGAAATGGTTGCTGACCGTATGCGTTCGACTTGCGCGGACGACATGAACAAGATGGGGCTGGGCGTAGTGTCATTCACCATCAAAGAAGTCCGCGACAAGAATGATTACATCACGAACATGGGCCGGCCGGACGTGGCACGCATCAAGCGCGATGCGGATGTTGCCGCCGCGGAAGCGGATCGCGATATCGCCATCAAGCGCGCAGAGGCAACGCGAGCTTCGGCAGTTGCGAAAGCGCAGGCCGATCAGGAAAGAGTGCTGGCGGAAACTACTTCGCTCGGGAAGCAGGCCGAATCACAGCGAGACTTGGACGTGAAGCGCGCGCAATTTCTTGAAGTGACGAAGAAGGCGCAGGCGCAAGCGGACAAGGCTTACGAAATCGAAACTAACGTGATGCAGCAACAAGTGATTACCGAATCCGTGCGTGTGCAACAGGTGGAGCGCGAAGCACAGGTGAAAGTTCAGGAAGCGGAAATCGCGCGTGTGGAGAAAGAGCTGATTGCCACCGTCATGAAGCAGGCGGAAATCCAGCGGCAGAAAATCGAGACGCTTGCCGCTGCGGAAAAACAGCGCCTGACGGCCGAAGCAGAAGTATAAGCCGCCGCAATCCGCGCGCAAGGAGAAGCGGAAGCGGAAATTATTTTCAAGAAGGGCGAAGCCGAAGCCAAGGCCATGAACGTGAAAGCCGAGGCGTATCAGGAATATAACCAGGCGGCGGTGATCGACCGCTTGTTCACGGGCATGCCGGAAATCGTGAAGAACATCGTCGCGCCGTTGGCAAATGTGGATCGCATCACGGTGGTCTCCACGGGCAATGGCGAGTCAACGGGACTGAGCAAAATTACAGGAGACGTAACAAACATTGCCGCGCAAGTTCCGGCGCTTTTCGAGGCGCTTTCCGGAATGAAGGTGTCCGACTTGCTGGCCAACGTGCGGATGCTGGGCGATAAGGCGACGCGCCCGCTGATTCCGCCAGCGCCCGCGGCAAGCAAGTAACGGGTTTTTGAATTGGTGGAAACACGCAGAGAAAGGAGAATGTCATGGCACTACTTGAACGGGTAACAACTTTGGTTCGCGCAAATTTAAATGATCTGATTGATCGCGCCGAAAATCCGGAGAAGATGATCAAGCAGGTGATTCTGGACATGGAGAATCAGTACATGCAGGTGAAGACGCAGGTGGCGGTTTCGATTGCGGACCGGCACATGCTCGAAAAGAAAATGAAAGAGAACGATGACGCCGCGGCGGACTGGTACCGCAAAGCGGAGCGCGCAGTGGACAAGAAGGAAGATGATTTGGCGCGCGCCGCGCTGGAGCGTCACCGCAGTTATCAGAAATACGCGGACAGTTACCGGGAGCAGGTGACGGACCAGAAAGCGCAGGTGGAACACTTGAAAACGGCGCTGGGGAAGCTGGAAGAAAAGCTTGAGGAAGCAAAATCAAAACGCGATTTGCTAATTGCGCGGCACCGGCGATCGGTGGCATCCAGCAAAGCCAGCCGGGCGCAGATGGCGATGGGCGATCATTCCAAGATTGCTACATTCGAGCGGCTCAAGGACAAAGTTCGCCACGCGGAAGCGGTGAGCGAAGCGGAACGCGATCTGACGTCGGACGGATTGAGCGATCAACTTGGCCGGCTTGAAAAGGAAGATGAAATCGAGCGTGTGTTGACAGAAATTAAAGCGCGGCGAACTGCGCCGAATTAAACAAATCGAGGTTGCGTCGCGCGTAGCTCGCGAATTTTACAGTTCCGGCGTTCCGCCTGGAGTGGCCGGCGCGGCGGTTGGAGTTGCTGTGGGCGCCGCTGGCTTGCGCAAATTAAAATAATTTCGCGCGAATGCCGCCTGCGTGCCACCACTTTCCACGACTACCGCCTGCACCGTGTAATTCCCAGTGGCCAGCTTTTCGAGCGGCAGGCTCAAGCGGAATGATGCGGCGTGCGTGATGGGATTTATGTCCGCCGCAGAAACTAGCGCCGTGTCGTTAGCGCGCTGGCCATTGCGGAAGAAAACAAGTCCGGCGCGAAGAGTGGCGGGGTCGGTTTTTGGCGGCGCGTAGGCCTGGAACAAAACGTAGAGAGTTTGCAGCGAAGTGAAAACTCGCGTCACGCTGGGGACAATGCGCTGGCCATTTACATCGAGCGGAGAAGTTCGGATGCGCGCGGTACTTCCCATCGTGTTCCGGCGAATTTGCTGCCCTTGTCCGCCTTGACGCGCGCCTTGTCCGCGGACGCGCGCGGTGTCCGGAACAAGCTGGCTCGAGAGCATTACGCTGCTCAGTTGCAATTGATTGGGCCGCTGCGGATAAAGACTTACATTCTGCTCGAAGGTACCGATGTGGCCGCTGGAATTATCGCGCACCAGAAATTTCAAGCGATAATTTCCCGGCCCCAGCATGATACCGCCCTGATAGACGAGTGATTTCTGAGAGAGCTGCTCGAAATTCACGGCGTCGAGTTGCACCGTCATGGTATCGCGCTGTACGCCCGCACTTTTTTTCGATTTGATGTCGCGGAATTCATACAGGAAATCGAATTTTGCTTCGTGCTGGCCGCTTTTTTTCGCCCATTGCAAGGTGCTGGAGGCGATCTTTGCGGAAACCGGCACGAAAAATTGGCCATCCACAGATCGGAATTGGCCGGTGTCCACGGCGACGGGCAGCTGGACCATCACGGCATCAGAAGCCATCGCGTCATCTAGTTGCTTTTCGCGATCGTCGGCGTTAAAGATGCCGAATTCTTTTGGCGCGTAATAACCCTGGCGGTGTTTGATGTGAGCGCCGGCGGGTGCGCCGACGAGTTTCACTTTTACCTGACGATAGCGGCCGTCGCGCGCGGTGTTGGAGCTGTAGTAGCTCAGCAAATAGTAGCCGATGTTATCGTCCTGAACTTGCTTGAACATGCTCGAGAAGTCGTTCAGGTCGGAAAACATTCTGCCGCCGGTGTCCGCTGCAAGAGTGTAAAGAGTGTCGCGCGAAGCGTGCCGGGCGTTCACGGTCGCCAGAATTGTTTGACCGCTGAATCCGGCGTTGCCCTTTGCCATGCCGGTGCTGGCGTCCATCGCATCCGTCATCAATCCACGCGCATCCGCTTGATACAGCGAAACATTCGCCTTGTTGGCGGCGTCCGTGGCGGCTTGTAGCGACGAGCGATTTTCTTCTCCAGTCTGGGTCACGCCGCTGGTGAATTCCAAAACAGATTTTTTGCCGGGAATGCTGCCGAGAAGTTGGCAGAGCGACTTCACGGCTTCAAGTTTGCTATCGGTGTTGAAAATATTGAACTCGGTGTCGTCGGCCGTAGCGGCGGACTGATCGTCCTGCGAAACGGCGTCGGTAGCTGCGGATGCCAGACCTGCGAGCATCGCTTCCTTGCCGGGAGTGAGCGAGGTTACCGCTTTCGTCAGTGCTTCATGATCGTTTGTGAAACTAGCGAGCACTTTAAACTGGGTGCCGTACATAATCACCGACACCAGATCCGCGGGGGCCATTTGTTTTTTGATGAAGTCATTCGCCGCAGTGGTTGAGCGGATCAAATCTTCAGGGTTCAGCGAAGTTGTGTCAAAGAACAAAACGATCAGCCGGTGATCCCGCACGATGGGCCGGATTTTTTCCGGATCGTTGGCTGTTTCCAGGTCAATGACGATCGGCTCGGCGTCGGAATTGTCGGCGGTCTCAATTTTTTCGGTATCGTAATAATCCACCGCCTCCAGTTTCTGAATTTTGCCTTCTTCGACCATCTCGAAATTTTCCGGCTTCAATCCTTTAATGAGCTTGCCGTCCTTGTCGGTGACGACCGCGTCAATCTGCACCATGTCCACGTTAACGTTGACGCCGATTTTGTTCTGGCCTACAGTTTTCGGCGGCGGAGGCGCAGGAGGAAGCGTCGACCTCTGCGGGATAACCTGCGTGCCGCCCTGCTGCTGCGATTGTTGCTGGGATTGCTGTTGGGATTGTTGTGTCGATTGCTGCTGGGCAGGTACGGCTGAGAGAAGCAGCGCCGCGGCTGCGGAGATTGCAAGAAGACGGATGAGTTGCGAAGAATGCCGGTGCGTCATAGCTACGCTCCCCTCTGGGAAAAACCCTGGTCAACAATCTAAGTTGCGCGTCAAGCTTTCGTTACGCAGTCACGTAAGAATATCGCGCAACATTTCCGCGTAAAAAATCGGCCTTTAGATTGCTACCAAGGCCGGGCGTTTAAGCTCGACCTTGCTCCGACGATCAGCTGCTCTAACGGTTTACTTTACTCCGCCTGGCGCCGCCGGCGCTGCTGCCGCGGGTGTTGCCGTGCCCGTCTTTGCGCGCAGAGCGAAGTAGTTTCGCCCGAAAGTGGCGAACGAGCCGCCTGCTTCAACAACTACAGTCTGAACGGTGTACCGCCCCGGCGGCAGCTTGGTAAGTGGCAGGCTGATGCGGAACGAGGCCGTGTGAGTTTTCGCGTCCACTTCGGAAGCTTCTACGACCGGCGTATCGTCATATCGCTGGCCGTTGCGGAAAAATACCAGACCGGCGCGAAGCGTATTGGGGTCAGTCTTCGCCGGTGCATAAGCCTGGAAGAATACATAGAGTGTCTGATCCGAAGTGAACACGCGGGTGACACTCGGCACGATGCGTTGGCCGTTGACGTCCAGCGGCGAATCCTTGTCTTTTGCGGCGTCGCCGAAGGATTGTTTTTTCACATCGCTCTTCTTGGGAATGTTGGCGATCTGGCTGGAAAGCATTACGGTGCTGAGTTGCAATTTGCCCGGTTGCTGCGGGTTCAAAACCAAATCCTGCGACACCGTGCCCATGCGTCCGCTTTCGTTATCGCGCGCCAGGAACTTGAGCGTGTAATGTCCGGGGCCAACCAGAATTCCGCCTTGATAAACGATGGCCTGCTGGGTGTTATCGAGCGGCACCGTCATCGTGTCACGCTGAGTGCCAGCCACGCGTTTTGAAGCGACATCGATCAACTCATACAGGAAATCAAACTTCGCTTCGTGCTTGCCGCCCGCCTTGGCGAATTGCAGCGCGCTGGAAGCAAGTTTCACCGAGACGGGAACGAAGAACTGATTGTTGGTCCACTGGAATGAGCCTGCATCAAGCGCCATAGGAAGTTCTGTGACTGCTACTTGAGATGACATCGCGTCGTCCAATTGCTTCTCGCGGTCGTCCGCATTGGAGATTCCGAAATCCTTCGGAGCGTAATAACCCTGGCGCGCTTTCACGTGCGCACTGGGAACATTCACAAGCTTCACAGTTACACCGCGGTAGCGTCCATCACGTTTCGTGTTGGTGCTATAGAAGCTCAGCAGGTAATAGCCGGTGGTATCGTCCTGAACTTCTTTG
>DASYNR010000375.1:0-2253 GCA_036008485.1 Candidatus Acidiferrales bacterium
CTTGCTGATGAAATCGTCCGCGCCGCTCTCAATACCTTCCACGCGGCTTTCCGGATTCGCAAGGCCAGTGATGAGAACGACGGGAATTAATCGAGTTTCGGCTTGAGATTTAATGTGGCGGCAAACGGAAAATCCGCTGCGTCCCGGCATCAGCACGTCCAGCAAAACAAGATCAACTTGATTTTCTTCAAGCGCCGCAACGGCAGCATCGCCATCGCCGACGGCGACGACATTGTAGCCCTGCGCGTGCAGCATATATTCCAACGCCATGCGCACGTCGGCATTATCGTCGGCCAGAAGAATTGTCAGGGGCGTTTCCGCGAACGACAAAAATTCCTCCACTCGGCTGAGCAATTTGAAACAGAAACGAGGCGCCTTTCGGCAACCCTTGAAAATACCAAGGCAGGGACGTTTACCGTAGCAATCCTCGCTAACAGTGTCAAGAGAAACTGTACAAAAAGGGACAATTTGCTAAGCGAATACGCGGGCAAAGATGGCGTCCACGGCATGCAATTGCCGATTCAAGCTGAACGCATGCGCCAGCTTTTCTGAACTTAAATGACGCGTGATGCGCTCGTCCGCGGCGACTCGTTCGCGGAAAGTTGCTCCGCCTTCCCAGGCAGCCATCGCGTTTGACTGCACCCACTTGTACGCTTCATCGCGCGGCGCGCCCGCTTCCACCAAATCCAGCAGAAGTTGGCCGGAAAAAACCAGTCCGCCGGTAGATTCCAAATTGTAAATCATGCGCTCCGGAAAAACTCTCATGCCGGAAACAATTTCCGTCATCTTCGCCAGCATGTAATCAATCAAAATAGTTGAATCCGGCAGAATAATTCGCTCGACCGAACTGTGCGAAATATCCCGTTCGTGCCACAGCGCAACATCTTCCAGCGCGGCCATACTGTTTGAACGCACCACGCGCGCCAGTCCGCAAATTTGTTCGCTGGCAACGGGATTCCGCTTGTGCGGCATCGCGGAACTTCCGCGCTGCTCGCCGCCGAAGGGTTCTTCAGCTTCGCGGACTTCCGTGCGCTGCAAATGGCGAATTTCCATCGCGATTTTTTCCAGCGTTGCGGCAATAATCGCCAGAGTTGAAACATACTGCGCGTGACGGTCGCGCTGAATCACCTGAGTTGTGATTGGATCGACGGCCAGTCCCAACCGCGCGCAAATCTTTTCTTCAATTTGTGCGCCAAGATGCGCTGCGTTTCCAACCGCGCCGGAAACTTTTCCAACGGCCATTTGCACAGCGGCTGCGCGGAACCGTTCCTGATTGCGCCGATTTTCCGCGAACCAGTTGGCCACCTTCAATCCAAATGTAATTGGCTCGGCGTGCATGCCGTGGGTGCGTCCAATTTGAATGGTGTGCTGAAATTCGTGCGCGCGTTTGTTCAGCACTTCGCCGAATTTCGCCAGCGCGGCTTCAATTAATTTTGAAGCATCGCGAAGCTGCAGCGCTTGCGCGGTATCCACCACGTCATTGGAAGTAAGACCGTGATGCAGCCAGCGCGCCGCCGCGGGATCGCCGATGGATTCGGTGACGTTCATGGTGAACGCGATCACGTCATGCTTCACGCGCGATTCAATTTCATGGATGCGCGGCACATCAACTTTCGCGCGCTCGCGAATAATTTTCGCAGCGTCTTTCGGAACCTGGCCGGCTTCGGCCAGCGTTTCCGTGGCGGCAATTTCTACGTCCAGCCACTTCTGAAAGCGATTCGCGTCGCTCCAGACGCGGCCCATTTCTTCTCGAGTGTAACGATGGATCAAGACACGCTCCTCGGCATCGGCTGGATTCCGAATCCGCCAGCCTTATCAAGACATTCAAATGTTTGGGGAAATTCCCTGTTCCATGATACCCGAATTGTGCGCATGACGCGAAGTGGATGGCCGCCAGGTAAGGAACAATCGTCGTCACCGCTGCGTCAAAGCGGGTAGGCTAATAGCAATCTATTTGGAAATTCGCACCTAACCGCAAGGGAGGTAGCCCGGTCTAATGATTCGGATGGATGGCGGAGATGCGGAAAATGTGGCGCTGGCCCTCGGCGGCGATCAGGACGCTTTTCGCGTTCTCGTCGAGCGCCACAGCAGGACTTTGTTCCGACTCGCCCACCGAATGACAGGGAATGAACAAGACGCCGAGGAAGTGGTGCAGGAAGCGATGCTCAGGGCGTATCGCCGACTGGACAAGTTTGAAGCGCGGTCAAATTTCGGAACGTGGCTTTACCGGATTGCCGTGAATTGCTCGCTGGA
>DASYNR010000376.1:0-7160 GCA_036008485.1 Candidatus Acidiferrales bacterium
GCAGACTTCCGTGCCTTCAAGATCAATCGCCAAAACCTCATAGCCTCCGCCCGGAAACACGACCACAGCAGCGCCAGTATTTTTTCCTGTTGGCGAATAAACCGTCATCGTGGGATGTGAAACTTTAGCCACGTAAGTCCACGGCTTTCCAGCGACCGGCTTCGTCGGCGTCCCCGTTTCATTTTCCGGCGTGCCAACAGGTCGCGCGTCAGGCACCTTCCCCGGCCAAATCGGAATTTGTGAATGTCCCGGCGACGGCTGCCACTCAGCCGTCTGCGCTTGGAGTCCGCCGCACGCGAGCGAAATAGACAAGGCAAAAATTAATTTTTTCATCGCAATCCCCGCCGACCATCTAACTCCTCTCGACGAGCAGCCGCTAACCAGAAACTGTTACGCGTCGTCGAAAGCGTAACTGCCGCTAAATCTTCCCTCCGCTTGCGTTCGTTATTCGCGGCGCGTAGGATTAGGTTTCCGCGAATTATGAAGACTTAAACTTCTCTGTGATAGAGAGTGGGAAGTTTGCGGCCCGAACGCGCGAGTGAGTACAAAAGATATGGCGAAAGCAATCATTCTTGTTGGAACACAGTGGGGCGACGAAGGTAAAGGTAAAGTCGTCGACTATCTCTCCAGCGCGTTCGATGTGACTGCGCGCTTTGCGGGCGGCAACAACGCGGGACACACCGTCATCATTAAAGATCATCGTTTTATCCTTCAGTTGATTCCATGCGGAATTCTGCGGCTGGAGAAGCACGCTGTAATCGGCTCTGGAACGGTTGTCGATCCTGCCGCGCTGATGTCCGAAGTGGAAACTCTAACATCCGCTGGAATCGACGTTACCGGGCGATTGCATGTCAGCAACCGTGCGCATGTGATATTTCCCTTTCACCGGCAGATCGATAAAGCCGCTGAAGCCGCGCGTGGTTCGGACAATCTTGGCACCACGAAACGCGGCATTGGTCCGGCATACGAGGACAAGGTGGCGCGGCGCGGACTCCGTATCTGTGATTTGATGGACGCCGAAGTGTTTCGTGCGAAGCTCGCTCGTCTGCTTGATGAAAAGGCGGCAACTTTCCGCAAAACTTACGGAGTCGAACTGGAAATAACCGGATTGGTGGAGGAATCGCTGGTGCTTGCGGAGCGATTGCGTCCATACGTAATCGATACGGCAATGTATTTGAATCAGGCGCTGGGTAAGGGCCGCTCGGTCATGTTTGAGGGTGCGCAGGGCACGATGCTCGATATTGATCACGGAACATATCCGTTTGTAACGTCGTCGAGTTCGACGGCGGGCGGAGCTTCCGCGGGCTGCGGAGTGCCGCCGATACGCATCACCGGCGTAATTGGAGTGACAAAGGCTTACACGACTCGCGTTGGGACCGGACCGTTTCCAACGGAGATGCCGGACATCGAAGCCGAGGAAGTCCGCAGCCGCGGAAACGAATTTGGATCCGTGACAGGACGTCCACGCCGATGCGGCTGGCTGGATTTGGTGATGCTGCGTTACGCGGTGATGATCAACGGAATTGGCTCGATGGTGGTGACCAAGCTGGACGTGTTCGACGCGCAAAAAGAAATTCAAGTTTGCGTGGGATACAAGTACAAGGGCACTCCGGTAAAAGAAATGCCCGCGGAAGTTGGAAAATTCGCAGCGCTCGTGCCGGAATATAAATCGGTGCGCGGATGGCAAAGCCCCACATTTGGATTGCGTGAAGAATCGAAGCTGCCCCAGTTGGCGCGCGATTATTTGAAATTTATTTCGGATGAAATCGGCACGGAAGTGGGAATGGTTTCTACTGGACCGGAACGCGACGCCACCATGGTTCGCGGCGGATCGCAATTGGAAAAGTGGCTGCGCGATTAAACGGAAAGTTCCTCGCAAACTCACATGCTGGCATTCCCTGACGCGCGGCGAAAAGTAATTGAAGTTGTAACGGCGATTTCGCGCGAACGCGCTGCGCTTCCGCGCGAACATGTCGCGCTGAATGAATCGCTCGGCCGCATTCTCGCCGCTCCTGTGAATGCGGACCGCGATTACCCTCCGTTCAACCGATCCACTCGAGATGGCTACGCTGTTCGCTCGATAGATTTGCGCGAAGCCGGCGCGGCACTGACGCTTGTCGGTGAGATCGCCGCGGGCAAAGAATTTTCGCGGGCAATTCAGCCCGGCGAATGTGTTCAGATCATGACAGGCGCCGCTCCGCCGGAAGGCGCAGACGCCGTCGAGATGATCGAGTACACGCGCACCGAACAAAGTGGCAACGTAACGCGCATCCATTTCAGCCGCATCGCTAAAGTCGGCCAAAATATTGTCCCCCGCGGAAGCGAAGCGCGCGGCGGACAAACTTTGCTGCGCGCCGGAGCGCGTCTCGGCTACGTGGAACTTTCTCTCGCAGCGCAGGTCGGATGTGTCCGCCCGGAAGTTTGGGCACGTCCGCGAATTGGAATTCTTTCTACCGGAGATGAAGTGATCAACGCCGCGGAAACTCCCGGCCCCTTGCAGATTCGCAACGGAAATAGTTTTTCGCTCGCCGCACAAGTGGAATCGGCCGGCGCGGAACCAGTGCTGCTGGGCAACGCGCCCGATGAAGCCGGCGAACTGAAGCGGCGCATCGCAGAAGGATTGAAACTCGACGCGCTCGTCCTTTCCGGAGGAGTTTCGGCAGGGAAGTACGATCTTGTTGAAGGTGTTCTCGCCGAACTCGGCGCGGAAATTTACTTTGACGGTGTAAATATTCGCCCCGGAAGACCCGCGGTCTTCGCGAAATGCGCGGGCAAGCCAGTTTTTGGATTGCCGGGTAATCCAGTCTCAACCATGGTCACGTTTGAACTTTTCGTATTGCCCGCGCTGGATATTTTGAGCGGCACGTCCGCGCGCCCGTTGCCACTGCTACGCGCAAAACTTGGCGCGCAACTCCGGGAAAAGCCAAAGCTAGCGCATTTTCTCCCCGCGCGAATTGAATGGACAACCGGCGAACCGGTCGTCACGAATGTCGCCTGGCAAGGATCGGGCGATGTCGTAGCTCTCGCCGATACGAATTGTTTTCTTGTGGTGCATGAGAGCAAACTGGATTGGGAAATCGGCGAATGGATTGACGTGCTACCTCGCCGCGGCGCCCTGTAGCGAAATTTATTTCGCTACAGCAGTACAGAAATATTTGGACAACTAATGTCTCGCCTAACTCACTACGACAAATCGGGAAAAATCGCGATGGTCGACGTAACCTCGAAAGCCGTAACCTCACGAACCGCCGTCGCCCACGGCTTCATTCAAATCGCGCGGGCCGCTTTGACGAAAATCCGCCGCATGGAAACTCCGAAAGGGAATCCGCTGGAAATCGCGCGGATCGCCGGAATTGCCGCGGCCAAGCGCACCTCCGAGTGGATACCACTTTGTCACCCGCTGCCGCTCACTCACATTGATGTGACCACACGCCTATGCCAAAATGGAGTGGAGATTACTTCGCGCGCGACGGCTACCGCGCAAACCGGCGTCGAAATGGAAGCGCTTGTGGCTGTCTCCGCTGCCGCGCTCACGATCTACGATATGTGCAAGGCCCTCGATAAGAGCATGGAAATAACCGGGATTTATTTGACGGAAAAGCGCGGCGGCAAAAGTGGAGATTATTTGCGCGCGCCTTCTAAAACGATAAAGCGCAAAAAGAAATGAACGCAGCCAAAAATATTCGCGTGCTGGTGGTGGATGATAATCCGCTGGTGCGCTCGCTTGTCGTGGAAGGTCTCGCTGGGCTTGGCGAAATACTTTCCGCGCCGGATGGCGCCGACGCTCTTCTGAAAGTAATTGATGATCCGCCCGATTTGGTAATCACCGACTACCGAATGCCGGGACTGGATGGCCGTCAGCTGTTTGAAAAATTGCGCGCACGCGAACAGACGCGCCACATTCCATTTATTTTCTTGGCCAGCCGCGGTGACATCGAAGAAAAACTTCGCCCACTTGTCGAAGGTGTCGAGGATTTTATTCCGAAGCCATTTTTCATTAAAGATTTGACCAGCCGCACGAAAAAAGTTGTGGACCGTTTGCGTCTGGAGAAATTGCAGAAGAAGGCCAAGCGCGCCGGAGTAATCGAAGGGCGCCTCGAAGAACTTGGCATCACCGACTTGATGCAGTCGCTGGAAATGGGACAGAAATCCTGCCGCCTGACCGTACGGCGCGGCGCGGAAACCTGCGAAATGTTTTTTGTGGCCGGACAAATTAAGCACGCGCATAGCGGAACTGTGGAAGGCGAAGAGGCCGTCTACCCCGTGGTGCAGTGGACCGAAGGCGAATTTGAAATTGATTTTACCGGCACCAGCGATCAGTCAACGATCACTCGCGGAACAACTGGCCTGCTGATGGAATCAATGCGATTGATGGACGAGCAGAACAGCCGCGTGGAAGGTTAGTCCGCAAAATTATGGCTGCCCCCGCAATGCGCGTTGCAATCCTGACAATCAGTGATTCATCTTCCACCGGCGCTCGTGCGAATCTTGGCGGGCCGACGGTGCGAGAGCGATGCCTGAATTTGGGATGGCAAATCGTTAGCGAAGCCGTTCTGCCGGATGAACGCGCCCAAATTTCCGAAAAGCTAAAGCAACTCGCCGATTCCGGCGCGCTGGATTTTATTTTAACCACTGGCGGAACCGGGCTTGGTCCGCGCGACGTTACGCCGGAAGCCACAGTAGACGTCTGCGATCGAATTGTGCCGGGGCTCGCAGAAATGATGCGGGAGCGCGGAAGGCAATCCACTCCACGTGCGGCGCTTTCGCGGGCAATTGTCGGAACGCGCGGAAATACCTTGATCGTAAACTTGCCGGGCAGCCCAAAGGGCGCAGTGCAATCGCTGAACGCGATTGCAGATTTATTGCCGCACGCCAGCGAAGTAATGCGCGGCGCGCGGCATGATTAAGATTTGTAATCAACATTTGCGAAGTGCGCCGGCAATAGCGCCGGTGCTAGACAATACGAATCACTGCCTCATGTAAGTGCATTGCAACGCCGTGTCCAATAGCATTTTGTCTTTTGTGGAAAAAATGTAAGTGGTGTGGGCAAGTATGCCCGCGTCGCTCATCACGTAAACGGTCGCGGGAAAAGTTACCACCTTTGCGCCGTTGGTCACATAAGTCACGGGAATGGTCACGAATTTTCCGCTGCCGTCGGGCTTGGTGTACGTCTTCGCCGCATATTCGAAACTCGCCAGACAGTACGGACTGGAAGTAGTTCCGGCCGCCGCGTAGAGCTTCCACTTTCCGATAAGTGGATTTGATGGATCGCTTCCGCCACCGCCGCACGCCGCAATCGCTGAGAACAACAGAATCGCTGTGACGCTTGCAAGTTTTTTCAATTGGGTCTCCTCGTTAGCTGATGAATTTCGGTCTCTCTGCCGTCATTCGATTTCTTGTACCTTCGCAAATCACTGTCGTACGTATGTGCAAAGCAACGCGGTGTCCATCACCATCTTGTCCTTGGTAGAAAAAACATATGTGGTGTGCCCGCCAGTACCAATCACATATTCGGTAGTCGGAAATACGCCAGCTTGTGTCGCCGAATAGCTCGCCGGTTCGGTAGCAGGTTTACCGGCGTAAACCATCGTCTGTGCAGTCGCCGTAAATTCGATCGTCGAGGCGCAGTAGGGACTGGTGGCGACGCCTTCAGTCGAACCGACTTTCCACTTTCCGATCAATGGATTCGAGGGCTGGGGAATTGAGGACTGGCTGCTCCCGCAGGACGAAAGGATGCAGAACGACACAATTGCAGCAACGCAGAAAGTCTTCTTCACGCACGTCTCCTGAAAAGTCTGAAATTCTCTTCTTGCCCAGGCGATCTCCGTTCGCCTGGTAATTCCGGGGAGGGAAGAGTGGCGTGAGTATACGCGCTGAATTCGGATAGCGCCGGTTTATTTGCAGGATTTTGTAGAGACGGCTTCCAACTGGCTCTTTTCTTCCAACGGCTAGGGACGCTTCTTGTTTATTTCACCGCGATCGCCAGCGTATCGTGATGCAACCGGACAAATCGCCGAAGGTACGGTCCGATATCTGCGGCTGACTCAAATCCCGCCGATTTCGCCGCAGCGGCTTGAGCCTCGGGAGTGACGTCTGCGCTTTCGGCGTAGTGCTTCAAATTGCGGAACACTCCAATCGTGAAAATATCGAATGCCGCGCCTTGATCGCGCACAAAAATAAAATTTGTCGGCTGCCCGAGTGCCGCGGAATATGCGTTTTCCATTTCGCGCTCGTGATAAAGCTCGGCGCGCTTGTCGGGAAGTGATTCAAACATCTCCACGTGGAAGAAAGCGCCCTCTGCGAAGGCTTTGCGCAGCGCTTCCAGGGGCGGCCCGTAAACGAAAATATCTTCTTCCCACGCGATGTCGTCGTGAATTTTGTTTGCGATGCCCGCCGCGCGAATTGTTCGATCGCGAAGCTCAACACGCGCGGTCGCGTAATATGCTGAATAATTTTGCATCGGCACCAGCCGCATTAAATCCCAGCGATCGCCCTGGCTGTGACGCATCCACAGCGCCGGTTCATCGCCATCCTGCTGATCGAGCGCGGATTTCTGTTTGAAGAGGTCGATCAGTTCGACGAGTTTTCCCGGCGTCGCCTGAATTAATTCTGTGCGATACAGATAGTGTTGCTGTTGAGCTGAGGCCGCAAGCGGTGCAAGCAGGATCGTCAAGAATGCTGCGGCAGTTAGGAAGTTTTTCGCATTCAAAACGGAAAGTAATTTCATAAAATCCTCCGGATTCGTTGGGCAGCATACACCACGCGGCCGACAGCCGAACAGTTCTCTTGACGCCTGTGGTAGGATATTTCGCGTTAGGGGACAAACGTAAAGAAATGCCACAAGAATATATTCCGGTATTTATTTTCGCGCTGATGGCCGCCGCGGTTCCGGGCGTCACGTTGATTCTGTTCAGGCTGATTCGGCCCACTTCAACATCCATCGGCGCGAAATTGAAGCCCTACGAGTGCGGAATCCCCGCTGAAAGCGACGCGCGCGCCCGATATTCGGTGCGTTTCTATATCGTGGCCATTCTATTCGTGATTTTTGACGTCGAAACAATTTTCTTGTTTCCTTGGGCGCTATTCTTTTTCCATGCGCATCCGGTTGAAGGCACGAACTACGCGCTGTTTGCAATGGCGTCAATGTTCACTTTCCTCGG
>DASYNR010000377.1:0-32942 GCA_036008485.1 Candidatus Acidiferrales bacterium
GTCGAGAGTCATCGAGCGAAGATCGACCGAAAAACTGGAGCCGGTTCGCTTAACAAAGCCCTGCCCACAGAAGGGTGGTTGACCGGACCCGGGTGCGAGCCGTGGGGGCTGGCCTGGAACTCGCGGAACTCTTGGAGTGCAACTTCCTTCTTTGGCGGGTTGCAATTTGAATCCGCCCTTTGCGACGGTCAGTTCATAGATGGGAATCTCTCTGGTTTCCTGATGTACCTTTAACTTAAAGCGGTCTTCGAGAACTGCTTGAAGCATCGGACCCCGCATTATTGACTCGCTAGTGTTGGTTTCCGTTTCGGCGTTGATCGTGTAGCGTTCGGAATTAATCCAGCTCGGACCACCTTCGACCGGCAAGAGTTTGAGCGCGTCGGCGCCTTGGCGCTGGCCATTCGCAGATAGAACATAGGATGTCAGTATAAAACTTTTCACGGTCTGACAATTCAGGGTCAACCTACCGGGAGATGAGTCTGGTCCTACGACTCCACGGCCTCCGCCCGGCGGGAGAGAATTGCTGTCGCAGGGCTTGACGCTGGCGACGTCAAATTTCGGCGCTGTAGCTGCGGCGGATTGTGCGCGAAGGGTAGGCGCGCCGATCATGCCGACAAGAATTGGCGCGGCAAGCGCGGCCGTCGCGGCAATTATCAGTGTTACTTTTCTGGCGAGATTCAAATTGCCGGCAACGCGGTCCGCTAGGATCGCGCGGATTCGCTTCTTTAAATCCGAGCCGGTTACGCCGGACACGCAACGCAACGGCGATTCGAGATAGCTCTTGCAGACATTTAGGATTCCTTCTGCATAAACTTCCGGCGCGCTGCCCAGCTTGATCACCGATTCATCGCAGGCGCGTTCGCGTTCTTCGACTAGCTTCGCGCCGATCCACCAGACGATCGGATGAAACCAGAAGATTGCCTCGACGAGCATGTGGAACGCTGAAGTTAGATTGTCGCGTCTGCGGATGTGGCACTGTTCGTGAGCAAGGACTGCTTCGAGTTGCGGCGGTGTTAATTTTTTTAAGATGCCTTCGGGTAAAAGCAAAACTGGATTGAGGAAGCCGACTACGCCCGGTTCGAGCAGAGTGGCGGAGGAACGAACTGGAATTGTTGCATTGATGTTGAGCGGCGCGCTCGCGCGCACGGCAACGCGGATCCGGAACCAACTGCGAGCGCGCATCAGCGCCACGCAGAAGAATCCGAACGCCCATAAAGCGAGAATCGCGATGGGAATCCAGTTGTTTGCGTGATGCGCCGAGGAAATTTGCGCGAAGGTTTCTGGAAATGGCTGCGTGATGTCAACCATCGCCTGCGAGACGCTTGGCGCAGCGATGTGTGTCACAATTTTTCCGGCAGAAAGCGCATCCCACCCGCGTATGCCAACGCCAATCAGCAGCGAAAACGGAACGAGAAATTTCAGCGACGCGCTGAGCCACAGCCAGTAGCGCACTTCCGCGCGATTTTTCCGGAAGGCGAGAGCGACGAGCGCGACGGCAACCGCGAACATCGTCGATTGCCACAGATGATTTGTTATTTCGCCGATCATTTGGATTTCTCCTTGCTCTCGGCTTTTTGTTGCTCGTACTTCTGAATGGATTTCTCTAATTCTCGAATGTCGTCGCGCGTGAGTTTTCCTGCTTCGGCGAGCTGCGCCATCATGGGTTGGGCGCGACCGCCGAAGAAGGCGAGGATTTCGTCGAGCAGACGATGGCGCGCAACGTCGCGTTGCACGGTCGGTTCAAAAATATGCGCGTTGCTGATTTTGCGGATGCGGCGCACAGCCTTTTTTCCTTCCAGCCGATACACCGTGGTTTGAATTGTGGTGTAGGCCGGGCGCGGTTCGGGAAATGATTCCTGAATTTCGCGGATGGAAGCTTTGCCGTTCGTCCACAGGATTTCCAGGATTTGAAGTTCCAGCTTGGTTAGTTTTTGGCGAGGCATGGTGCTCCTACTATGTCGGGTGTGAATCTACTACAAGGTAGTAGGAGTGTGTCAAGTAGAATATTCGAATTACGAGTGATGGGGTGCGGGAGCGGGAAGACGGCGACGGCCGAAAGACATGCGGATTCAACGCAGAGTGCGCAGAGAAAACCGACCGAGGAGAGCCGTTCAGATTAGCAGGCGCGCATTTCGGCGGCGCAGGCCAAATTGTTGGAGAGGCGCTGGTCAACGATCACGGCCAAATAGCGGGTGCAAGTGGTCATTTCCGACTGGGCCCACTGGCTCAGGGCCGGCAGCTTGCGGAGGCTATCTACAAGAGAATAATAGACTTGCAGGCCACGCAGGCGGCTGGGCTGGTTATCCAGGCCGGGCGTGAGGCGGTGCAGGCTAAGAATGGCGCTAAAGTCGCTTGCGCTGGGCGCGCCGTGCTGCAGGCCGCTGGCGGCGCAGAAACGCTCCGAGAGAGGCTGTGCGGCGGTGCTGGCCAGCATCGAGCGCCAATAAGAGACGCCGAACTGCGCCAAACCGATCAGAGCCGCGATTAACATCAATATGCTAATCATGAAAGCCTCATGAACCTATTGTGCTTGTGCTTTATGCGGACGACAATGGAGCCTTAGTACCATCCGCGGTGGAACTATCGCTTTGGGCGCGCTGCGCCAAGTCTAAACGCCCGCCCGGAAAGCATGGAGAACCGGGCGAACGTGAGAAGTGACAGCAATAGAATGACGAATGAACGCTTCACCATATCAGTGGCGACAGTTTGCTAGATATGCATTGCCTGAACAATGGGACTGGCGTACCAGAGGACAGTATTTTGGTGAAGGCTTTTGAGCGGCGCATTGTAAGATTTTGGCGATACCCGTAAGGCATTGACAAATAAAGAGTTAATTGGAAGGGAGCTTATCGATGTCCGTTTATCGAAGGCATTTGTGGGTGTTTCTTATGGTCGTTACTTTTACCGTGGTCGTGGGGGCTTCCGGCCGTGCGCGTTATCAGGAGAAACCGCAGACTGCCGAGGTGGCGCTTCGAGCGCTGCTCGCGTCACAAGCGGCGGACTGGAATCGCGGCGACATCGACGCATTTATGCGCGGCTACTGGAATTCTGCTGAGACTACGTTCGCCGGGGCTTCGGGAATTTCGCGCGGATGGCAGACGGTGCTGGATCACTATCATAAAAATTATCCCGATCGCGCGGCGATGGGGCATTTGGATTTCGGGGAGATTGAAGTTACCCCGCTTGGTAATGATGCGGCGCTGATTCTCGGACGCTGGCATTTGACTCGAGATGCCGGGCCGGTGGGCGGAATATTTACTCTGGTGGCGCGGCGATTTCCTGAGGGGTGGCGGATTATTCACGATCATACCAGCACGGACACGGCGAAGTAATTGGCGTGCTCAACATTTTCGCGCTATTTCTTCGCGCAACTTCTTCAATCAAGTGCCGCGATGCTTTATTAGGAAGCCCGACCAAACATTGGCGAGTCCCAAGACTTCGCGGACAACTTGAAGCGCGTCGGCGGTGTGGCGCCACCAGTGTTCAGGATCGAACGAATCATCGCTGGCATAGCGCACGATCAGCGCGGGATCCGCGCCGACCACTTTTTTCCAGATGGCGTGAACGCGGCGGGTGTGCGCTTTAGAAGTGACGATGATGACGCGGTGAATTCCGGCCTCACGCGCGGCCTCCGAAATCACGTTCACCTCGTCCTGAGTATTTACAATCTCGGGCTCGAGCACGCGCGTCTTTTCAACGGGGACGTGAAGATGCAGAAGAACGCTCTGGTTGTAAAAAGTTTCGCCCAGGTAGTCGATGCCGATTGCCTTCATCTCCGCGGTCACGTCTTCGGGATGCGTAATCCAAATCTGCTTCGCGTTTCCAGTGCGATAAATTTCCGCAGCTTCGCGGGCGCGCTCTGGCATTCCTCCGCTGAGCACCACGGCCACGGGCGACGGCTCAAGTGGATCTTCAACCACGAGCCAAGTGCCAACGCGGAAAAAAATCCAGGCGCATGCGCCCATTAGTACAATCAGCAGCCCAATCGCGATGAGCCAATTCCGGAGTTTGTGCCTGTGGACGCGCAGAGTTGTCACAGGGCGAAGCCAATTCGCGCGAGTCGGTAGACAGATTGTGCGGTCGAAAGATTACTCACTGGCCGCATCCTACCTTTCGTTCGCGCAGCGGTCAATTGCGATTGCGGAAACGGCGTTTGCGAAGGTGGTTTAAGGGGCGCACCGAAGCAAGCTAGAATCCTAATGCGTTACTAATTTCGAGGAGAAACGACTGATGCGTGCGGTAATTACTGGAGGCGCGGGATTCCTGGGTTCGCATCTTTGCGATGCGATGCTGCTGCGCGGATGGGAAGTTCTGTGCATCGATAACCTGATCACCGGACAGGAAGCAAACATCGCGCATATTATTTCGGACCCGAAATTCGGACCGAAGTTCAGCATGCAGTGGCACGATGTGACGAAACACATTGATGTGCCGGGCCCCGTAGAAGCTGTGCTGCATTTCGCGTCACCGGCAAGCCCCGTGGATTATCTGAAGCATCCGATTCCAACATTGAAGGTCGGCTCGCTGGGGACGCACAACGCGCTGGGACTCGCGAAGGCGAAAGGCGCGAAATTTCTGATGGCGTCCACCTCGGAATGTTACGGCGATCCGGAAGTGAGTCCACAGCCTGAAACATACTGGGGCCATGTGAATTCGGTGGGTCCGCGCGGAGTTTATGACGAGGCCAAACGATTTTCCGAAGCGATCACGATGGCGTACCACCGATATCACGGCCTGGATACGCGTATCGTGCGAATTTTCAATACATACGGCCCGCGAATGAGATTGAATGATGGCCGCGCGCTGCCGAATTTTGTGTATCAAGCGATGACAGGCCATCCGATCACAGTTTACGGCGAAGGGAAGCAGACCAGAAGTTTCTGCTATGTTTCAGATTTAATCGAAGGCATTTGCCGTTTGCTCGAATCAGATGAACATTTGCCGACGAACATCGGCAATCCGCAGGAAATCACAATTTTGGAATTTGCGGAACGAATTGTGAAGATGACCGGCGCGAAAACACCGATCGTGTTCGAGCCTTTGCCGCAAGACGATCCCAAGCAGCGCTGCCCGGACATCACCAAGGCGAAACGGATCTTGAAATGGGAGCCGAAAGTGGGATTGGAAGAAGGGCTCAAGGCGACGCTGGCTTATTTCCGCGAGCAAGTCGACGCGCTGAAATAGAATTTTATCCGCAAACCTTTCCGAAATAAGAACGGCCCCGAAAAAATCGGGGCCGTTCTTATTCGGAGACAAATAATTTATTATTGACCAAGGTACTGAGCGTGAACGTAGGTGCCGGTCTCGGTGTTGTAAACCAAGTACCATCCCGGATGGTCCGGATCGTCATACACTACGATGTCGTCCGGGCAAGTCCAGCACCAGTCGGCCGCATATTCCCAATCGCCTGGAAAAACTTCAAAGCCAAATCCGCCGGCAAACCAGAAGCGGTGTAGACCGAGGTCAAACCGGGCGAACCGATAAGGGTGGCCCGGACCAAAATTTACGAATCGGCCGTGCTCGTAAGGATGATCGAGGTGGAATCGCGCGTCATTTCGGTCATCATGTCCGTACCAATGATCGTTGGCGACGTGCGGCCTTTCGTCCACTCTGCCGTTCTGATATCTGTGCACATCACCCGCACCACCCGCCGATCTGGCGGGAGGCGGTGGCGGAATGTGACCGCCGTTTCCGCGATGTTGTTGAGCACCGCCGCGCTGCGCGATCGCGCCGACAGCCAGCAGTAGAACCAAAACAAAAAATGGCCCCAAGAATTTCTTCATAGAATCCTCCAGTTCAAGACTCGACTGCTAAATTGTGAAACGTGCGGCGTGATTATCCCATACACTAAATACTGTAGGAAGACGGAGGGATTTACTGAAAGTTTTTGCGCGTGACCTGTGAGAACAACGCCAGCTATTACAACACCGCGCTGATGAGCGTGCTGGGCCGGCCGAAGGAATAATACTCAAAACCCATCTCGGACATTTTCGACGGTGAAAGCAAGTTCCGGCCGTCCAGCACAAGTGGACGCATCATCACACCTCGAATGCGTTTCCAATCCAGCGTCCGATATTCAGGCCATTCCGTAAGAATCAGCAGCGCTTCGGAACCCTTTGCCGCTTCGTAGGGGTCGGCGGAATATGTGAGGTCCGGAAAAAGTGAGCGCGTGCGTTCGATGGCCTGCGGATCGGACGCGCAAATGCGAGCGCCTTCGCTTCGCAGGCGGCCGATCACTTCAATGGCCGGCGAGAAACGAATGTCGTCCGTATTTGCTTTGAACGCCAGGCCGAGCACTCCGATCTTTTTTTCCTTCACAATCCACAGCGCGGAGTGAACGCGTTCGATATATTCATCAATGCGGCGCTTGTTGACGCGCTCGGCTTCCTTCAACATGGAAAAATCCACTCCGGCGCGTTCGGCCAGCCGGATAAAAGCTTGCACGTCCTTCGGCAAACAAAATCCGCCGAAGCCAATGCCGGCGCGCAGGAATTGTGGACCGATGCGCGGATCCATACCGACGGCGTGAGTGACCTCGTCCACATTTGCGCCGAGCTTTTCGCACAAATCAGAAATCAAATTGGCGTAAGAGATCTTCAGCGCGAGGAATGAATTGGAAGCGTGTTTGATCAATTCTGCGCTGTTGATGGTGGTCACGATGAACTGCGCCGCGGATAGCGGCGGGCAGCCTTTTGCATGAATCGGGCACGAAAATTTCCCGTCCATAATAGGCTGATATATTTCGCGAAGCTGGCGTTCTGATTCGGCATCTTCTACACCGACGACGATTCTGTCCGGATGCAGCAAATCTTCCACCGCGGTGCCTTCGCGCAGAAATTCGGGGTTGGACGCGACGCGAAATGTTGCGCCGTGCTCGCGGCCGTAAACTTGCAGCGCGCGCTTTACTTGCTGGCCCGTTTGCACCGGCACGGTGCTTTTCTCGATTACCAACTTTGGCGTGCGCGCTTCCGAGGCGATCACACGGGCCACGTTTTCAATAGCGCTCAGGTCGGCGCCGCCATCGGCGAGCGGCGGAGTTCCCACGCAAATAAAAATTGCGTCTCCGGAGCGCACGGCTTCGGCCACGCTATTCGTGAAAGAAAGTTTTCCGGCGCGGCGTGCGGCTTCAATCACTTTGTCGAGATGCTCTTCAAAAATCGGCACCTCGCCGGCGTTCAATTTTCGGATTTTGGAATCATCGCTATCTGCGCAAACCACTTCGTGGCCAATGGCGGCCAGGCAAGCGCCAGAAACGAGTCCGACATATCCGCAGCCGATTACTGAAATGCGCACGAGCTACCCCTGTCATCCGAAAGAGATAAAATTGCCAAACCTATTTTCACCGAAGCCGAGGCTCCGGCAAAGCATAATTCCTGAGGGCCGCACATTATCGTTAACTGGATTACGCGCTGATCGTAACAGCTAGGAATTTCGCTGAGGCGCGATCGAATTGCGCATCAGCAATCCGCGCAATCCGAGCAGCAACAGGCGCGGCTGATTGCGGCAAATGTGCCAGAGGACGCGGGCGGCTTCGTCGCGAGTATACGTGCTGAGCGAAGTTTTCGCCGGGGAGTTCAGCAGGTCCACCAGGCGGCTGTAATCTGCCTGCTGAAAATGGTGCAGCGCGCGGCGGATCAAAAGATGCAAATTGAGTTCGCGGCGCAACGAAGAAAGTTTGCGGCTGCGTCCGCCATTCAGAATTGCTTCGGCTATGCCTTCCGCGCCGCGCACGCCGGTAACAATTCCGCCGACAGTCGTGACCTTCACCTGTCCGGCGGCGTCGCCCACTAGATAAACTTTGCCGCCACCGACCGCGCGATCCACGGGAACCCATCCGGTATAGACGGGAATTCGCGCGCCCTGAAAACTGAGCGGCTCGAAATGTTTTTTCTCCAGGAAACGCTCGAGCACGCGGCGAGTCTGAGCGCCGTCTTCGCCAATCAGTCCGAGCGCGCCGCGCCCATCGGCCTCGGGAATCAGCCAGTAAAAATAGGGAGTGTCATCCGGCACGAACCACACGCGCACTGTGGCCGGCGGATAATCCGAAGGCAATTTCACAATGGCCTGCACCAGCGGCACGGTTTTTTGGCGAGGCCAGCCGGCGGCTTCGGCCACTTTACTTGCTGCGCCGTCCGCGCCCACAACCGTACGGCACTCCAAATCTTCCTTCATGCCATCGGCGGCGCGTTCCGTCAGCAATTTGATTCCGCCGGCCGTGCCTTCCAATCCAAGAAATTTCCGTCCCATGCGGATATTTACGCCCGAGCTTTGCGCTTGCGCGCCCAAACTTCGGATGAGCGTGGCGCGCTCGATAATCAGGTCGGGACGTTTCAGGTCGATGGTGGCGGCGCGTCCGTCGGTGAATAGCTCGAAGCGCCTAATTTCATTCACTATGCAAGGCTCGCCCGCCGCGCCCAGCAAATCCCGCATGTGGCTGGTGACGATTAGCGTCCGGGAAATTGGTTCGAGGCGTTCGGCGCGCTCCAGCAATTCAACGCGAGCGCCGCCGCGTGCCAGAAGACCGGCAGTGTACATGCCGGCCACTGATCCGCCCACGACAGTTACGTTTTTTGGATTACCGCTTGCGGGTGCCACCAAACCTCTTTCTAGCTGTTCCGAAATCAACCATCAGTTTCAATACGACATACGCCCGATTCCAGTTTTCCCGAACCGGGAAGCGCATGGCTGTTGATTCAACACCATGATTGGCTGAAAAGTTCCGCGGGACTGGAGCCGGGTGTGGGTGAGTATAACTGAATCGAAAGGCGGCGCAAACCCGGGGAGCGATTTAGATGGGATGGGGATTTACGACGATAGGCTTACGATTGCGTCGCGGGTGGCGCGGATTTCTTCTGCTGGCGCTCGAACGGCGCGCTTTCGAGCAGCAGCACACCGACGACGATCGCCGCGAGCGCTCCTGCCCCTACGATGTATGCACCAGTTAGGGATAGTCGGCTTAGCAATAGTGCGAGAAGTCCGAACGCGATTCCGGCGCCATACATCACCAGCACAGCGCTGCGCTGGCCGAGTCCGAGATTGGCCAAGCGATGCGATGCGTGATCCTTGCCGGGCGTAGCGAAGGGAAGCAGGCCGCGGCGCGAACGAGAAATTGTGACCAGCGTGGTATCGAAAATCGGCACCGCGAGAATCAGAAGCGGCACAATCCAACTGATGCGGTGGTGCATATTCGAGAAACGCATTTTCGCCGCCAGCGCGGCCATAAGAAATCCAAGGAACATGGCGCCGCCATCTCCCATAAATATTTTGGCGGGCTTGAAATTCCAAATTAGAAATCCGATCGCCGCGCCCATCACTGCCGCGGCCAGCGTCAATACCATCGACTGGTGTTCCCAAACGGAATAGACCGCGAAAAAGAATGAAGCAATTGCCGCGACGCCGGCGCACAGGCCGTCCATGTGATCGAAAATACTGAACGAAGCGGTGATGGCCACCACCCAGAAAATTGTGAGGAGAATATCCGCGTATTCTGCCGGGCGGCCGGGACGAAACGTTTCAAAGAATTCCATGCGCACGCCGGACGCAACCAGAATCAGAGCCGCTACCGGCATTCCCAAAAGCAACTTCACTTGATGATGCAGCAGGCCGCCGTCGTCCATCACGCCGACCAACCCCACCAGTGTCGCGCCGGTAAAAATTCCCAACATCTGGGAACGTGCCGAAGGGGCCATGGCAAATAGTAATGCCAGTACAACGCCGCAATACATTGCCAGTCCACCAAGCAAAGGAATCGGCGCTGCGTGAACTTTGCGCGGCCCCGGCAGGTCCACAAAACCGACGCGAAGGGCCAACTGGCGGACGGGTATCGTCAAAGAAAGTGAAGCTATGAGCGCGATGCCGAAGGCCAGAAAGCCATTTCCCATTTTGCGGACCTCGCTCCTTCGCTACCGCTCCGTCAGTTGATGGTCCGAAAAAACTTTCGCCACTTGCCGGCGATCCTTCGTGGAAAAATACCAATCCATTGTGCGCTTCAGGCCGTCGCGGAACGCAACTTTCGGTTGCCAGCCGTTCAGAAGTTTTTTCCCCAGCGAATTATCCGCCACGCGATTCATCGGGCCGGTGGGCATATCTTTAAGCAATTTAATCTTCGGCTGGTAGCCGGCAAATTCGCAGACCATATTCACGGCGTCAATCACGCGCACGCGTTCCATCGTTCCCAAATTGATGGCGGCTCCGTCGTCAATTTTTTCGCCGCACAAAATTGTGCCTTCGGCGATGTCGTCAATGAATGTCCAATTGCGAATTTGCGTGCCGTCGCCCCAAACTTCAAATGGATCCTGTTTCACGAACGCGCGCGCGATCATCGCGATCACCGCGTGATTTTCCACGCCGCGCGGGCCGTACACTGTGAAATAGCGGCACGACGCGGCCTTCAGTCCATGTTCTTTCACATAGGCCTGCAGCGTGAATTCCGCCATCAACTTCGCCCAGCCGTACATGTTGTCGGCGTCGTTTGGGCCTTTCGTCAAATCTTCCGTTAGATAAAGTTCCTTCGCCGTATCGGCCTGCATGAAATTCGGATAAACGCACCCGGACGAAGCAAAAACAACTTTGCGTACTTTTGCTTTCAGCGCTTCAGCGAAAACCAGTCCATCCAGAAAAAAATTCGATGCCGGGCCTGCCTGATGCAACTCCACATAACCCCTGCCGCCATGATCCGCCGCGAGATGAAACACAGTATCGATGCCCTGCATCGCCGCTCGCGTTACGCCCGGCTCACGCAAATCCGCCTGCAGAAATTCAATTTTGCCGCTGGCCAAATGGCCGCGCACATTTTCCAACCGGCCACTGGAAAGATCGTCCACCACGCGAACCTTCGCGCCGCGCTCGATCAGCCGATCTGCAATGCTCGAGCCGATAAATGAGCTTCCACCGGTAATCAGCACACTTCGGCCCGACCAAAATCCGTTCCCCGTCATGCTTGGAAGTCCCCCTCGATTGCGTTCACAAACTTTTTCAGTTCACTTAATTTATCATAATCAGGCGCAATCGCTCGCGCACGCCTACCCATTTCAGCAATACGCTCCGGGTGCGCCGCCAGTTCCCGAATCGCCGCAGCCATGCCGGCGGGATCGTCTGGATCAACTACGACGCCACAACCGGACTTCGTTATGATGCTTGCCGCATCGGTAAGCGGCGTGGAAACCACCAGCACCGGCTTTCCCGCAGCAAGAATTGGATACAGTTTACTGGGAACGATCACGCCTTCCAGTCCACGCTTTACGGTGACGATGTGAACATCGGCCGCGCCCAGCACAAATGGGATTTCGCTGGCCGGACGGAACGGCAAAAATCGTACGGCGGGCGTGTTTGCTGCGGCCGCAACCATTCGAGTTTTTTGTGCTCCTTCGCCGACAAATATAATTCCGATTCCGTCGTTGCTTGCGGCCGCGCTTAACTGGCGCGCCGCTTCAATCAGCGTGTCCCACGCGCCGTAAAATCCCAAATTGCCCGCGTGCAGCGCGACAAATTTCAAACCGCCCCGAATTTCCTGCGATACCGGATGAGCCGACGGCGGCAATTCGTCCGGAGCGGTGATTCCGTCTCGCACGACAACGATTCGCGCGGGGTCAATCCCTTTTCTGATGATCCTCGCGCCCATGTCGTCGCCCAAAACTATTATTTTTGCCGCGTTTCGCAGCGCCCAGCGATGCATACGCTCCCAGATGCGCACTGCCAGCCCAGGCCGCACAATATCTCCGCCCACGGCCATGTCCGGATACATGTCACGAATGTTGTACACAAATGGTCGGCGCGTAATTTTCGCAACAACTGCGCCCGCGATGCCCGCAATCGGAGGGTCCGTCATGGCCAAAACAATATCCGCACGAATCCAAATCGCGCGTGGTATAGCCAGCGCAAGATAGCTGAGATAATTGCTGCATCGCTTCAACATTTGGAAACGCGGATAGGTGGTGGAACCGACGCGCTCCGTCGTAATATTTCCTTTTGTTTCGCGCCGCAATAAGCGCCATGGATACTTTTCTGTGGGATCGTAGGAAGGGCGGCCCGCTACAATTGTTACTCGATGTTTTTCAGCGAGAGCTTCGACGACCATCGCAGCCATTTTCGCGGTGGCCGAAGTGTCCGGCGGATAATATTCGTTCAGAAGTAGAATGTGCACGTTTCAACTGGCACAGATTCTATCAGACAGCCATTATTTCCGAACTTCCGCTGCGCTGACAACGGACATTTTCAGCCCACAATCTTAGCGGAGCCGCCGCGTTCCATATTATGCTGGCGTACGAACGCGAATCGTAATGGTCTGCAACGCGTGATGCACGGCTCGTCACTTGGAAAGTAAGGGAGACTTATCTTGGAAAATTATTTGGATCTAAGCGGCAAGACTGCGTTGATCACCGGAGCGTCCTCGGGAATCGGCGCCGTTACTGCGGTTATTTTCTCTCGATTGGGTGCGAAGATCGCCATCGCATATCACCAAAATCAGAAAGGCATCGAGGACGTTCAGCGCGCAATCGCGGCCGTCGGTGGGAAATCATTCGTGATTCAAGCCGACGTTCGACAGAGCGCCGAGGTGCGTTCGCTCGTCCAGCGTGCCGCTGAACAACTCGGCCCGATCGACATTCTTGTGAACAACGCCGGCTCGCTCGTGCAGCGCATGAAACTTCTGGAAACCACCGAAGCGCGCTGGGACGAAGTCATGAATCTAAATTTAAAAAGCGCGATGCTTTGTTCGCAGGCCGTGGCGAAATCCATGATGGAACGCAAATCCGGCGCGATCATTAATGTTGTGTCCATCGCGGGCAGAAATGGCGGCGGCCCCGGCGCGGGGGCTTATGCCACCGCAAAGGGCGCGCTCATCACTCTTACGAAATCAATGGCCAAGGAACTGGCGCCGTTCGGAATTCGAGTGAACGGAGTCTCGCCCGGTGTAATTGACACTCCATTTCACGAAGCATTTTCAACGCCAGAAATGATTCGCAATTTCGTGACGCAGATTCCGCTCGGCAGAATGGGAAAATCCGAAGAAATTGCGAAGATAATTGCGTTTCTCGCGTCGGATGCCGCCAGCTTTATTGTGGGCGAAACAATTGAAGCGAATGGCGGGCAATTAATGCTGTAAGTATTCGACGAAGTTACGCCCGCTTTTCAACGATCGTATTTCCAAGCACCAGCACATCCATCCGTGTGCGCTGGAAACAATTGATCGCCTCTCCCGGCTTGCAAACGATCGGCTCGTTATCATTGAACGAAGTATTCAGCAGCACTGGAACGCCGGTAAGTTTTCCGAACTCGCGAATCAGCCGCCAGTAGCGCGGATTTGCGGTGCGTCCAACTGTTTGTAAACGGCCGGTTCCGTCCACATGCGTCGGCGCAGGAATCTGATCCCGTTTTTCCGGCCGCACGGAATATGCAAACGTCATGAAGGGCGATGGATCGCTCCGCATAAAATACTCGCCCGCGGATTCTTCCAAAATCGAAGGCGCAAACGGACGGAACATTTCGCGATGCTTGATGCGCTCATTCAAAATATCCTTCATCTCAGCGCGGCGCGGGTCCACCACAATGCTCCGGTTTCCCAGCGCGCGCGGACCCCATTCCGCACGCCCCTGAAACCACCCCACAATTTTCCCCTCTGAAATTCGCTTCGCAGTTTCTTTTGCCGTCTCTTCTTCGGAAAGCGCGCGCAGTTGATAACCGTCGCCTGTAATTCCGCTGGCGGCAATCGCCGCGCCCATTTGCGCTTCGGAAAATTCCGGGCCCCAGTAAGCGTGCTCCATCACAAATTTCCGCGGCTGATTCAGAATCTGGTGATGCACATAAAATGACGCTCCAACCGCCAGCCCTGCGTCGCCTGCCGCCGGCTGCACAAAAACTTTCTCGAATGGAGTTTCCTCAAATATCTTTCCGTTCGCCACGCAGTTGAACGCCACGCCCCCAGCAAGGCAAATTGATTTTTGTCCCGTGCGCTTTTGCAATTTGCGCAGCATGTCAAAGTAAACTTCTTCCAGCCGCGCCTGCATCGTTGCTGCAAGATTGTGATGCCGCTGCGAAAGCGGATCTTCTGCGGGACGCGCCGGCCCCAGCCTGCGCTCCAAATGGTCCGAAAACATTCTGCCCAGCACGGGAGTTTTGTCCGCGTCGCGCCAGCTCATTTCCGGTCCGGTGCGGTGGTGCGTAAAGTAATCCAGCCCCAACTTAAATCCATCGCCGCCATTCGTTTGTACAATCTGACGGAATTCTTCCAGAAATTCCGGCTGGCCATAAGCCGCCAGGCCCATCACTTTGTATTCGTCTCCAAATTTCCAAAAGCCCATGTACTGCGTCAACGCCGTGTAGTACATCCCCAGAGAATGTGGAAATGCGATCGATCCAAGCACGTTCAACTTCGTGCCTTCGCCGCTGGCCCACATGGTGCTCGCGAAATCTCCCAGTCCGTCCGCCGAAAGCGCCGCCGCATTTTCAAATGGCGAAACATAAAATGTGCTTGCGATGTGCGCCTGATGATGTTCGACGCGATGGAATGTTGCGCGAAGTGTTTTCGGATCCACTTCAAACGCGTTGCCCAGCAGTTCCGGAATTCCCGCGAATTGCGAAAGCACTTTCATGCGTTCGCGTGCGAAACTCGGCATGCGTATCGCATACATTAATTTTGTGCCGATCCGCGCCCACGGATTCCGCGGAATCGCCACGTGATCCACTTCTGTAATTTTCAGTCCGGCGGTATCCAGACAATATTTAATCGCCGCCACGGGAAATCCCGCCGCATACTTCACTCTATTGAAGCGTTCTTCCTCCACGGCAGCCACCAATTGCCCGTCGCAAACAATCGCCGCCGAAGCGTTTCCGTGAAACGCATTAATTCCCAGAATATTCATCGCACCGATTCTATACTGTCTTCGATTTTTTCACGCAATCGCGGGTTAAACGCAATTCATCTCGATCCTGCAACGGCGCCCGCCGAAGCCGACGGAATTACTTCTCCCGGCTGCGCTTCCAAATGTTTTCGGCACCATTGATTCAACACGTATAAACTCCACGGACGCGACCAATTTGTTTTCGACGCCTCAAACGCCAGCCACACCGCGCGAACCGCATCCGAATTTAAATGCGCCGAAGGCGCCGGAGCCATGTCACTAATGCCTGCGCTCACTTTCGACGCAAGCGAACCGCGCAACCATCGCTCCCACGGGAAGGTAAACGTCCGTTTTCGCTGCTTCACCACTTCTTCCGGCAATAATCCCTTCAGCGTTTCCACAAGCAACGCTTTGTTCACTCCGCGCTTTATTTTCACAGCTTCTGGAAGTTGCGAAGCAAATTCCACCAGCACGTGATCCAGCAGCGGGACGCGCACTTCCAACGAATGCGCCATGCTGACCGAATCCGTATCGCGCAACAACGTGTTCACCATGTAGCTTCGCGCTTCCAAACAGGAAATCGCGTTGAATGAATCGAGTGCGGATGCTTCCCGCGCCGTCTCGTTCATCCAATTTCGCCACGGAAGATCATTTCCGCTCAGTGCATCTATTCCTCGTAACGCCGCCACGTGGTCCGGCGTATAAAGCGTGCGCGTAAAACAATATGGATGCGGCAGCGTGTCCGAATTCCTCCACAGCGCTGCAACTTTTCTTCCAGCATCTCCGCGCCCTCCGCCCGCGCGCCCCACAGCCGATGCGGTTACCCGCCGCACGCCGCGCGGAAATTTCTTTCCGAGCGCCGCCACGCGAACTGCTTGCGGTCCCGATGTGAAAGTTGAATAACCGCCGAAAATTTCGTCGCCACCAAGTCCGGAAAGCGCTACCTTCAATCCAGCGCGCCGCACCGCCCAGGAAACAAAATAAGTGTTGATGCCGTCCATGCTCGGCTGATCCAGCGCATCCACCGCGTCATCCAAATGCGCCAGCATTTCCGCGCCATCCAGTAATAATTCTTCGTGATGCGTGCCGAAATGTTTCGCAGTCGCGCGCGCCGGCTGAGCTTCGCTAAATTCCTGCTCGGAAAAAATTACTGTAAATGTGTGCAGCCCGGATTGCGCCGCGCTCGCGAGCGCAACAATCGCCGTGGAATCCAGTCCGCTGCTCAAAAATATTCCCAGTGGCACGTCGGCGATCAAGTGGCCTGCCACTGCTTCCGTCAGGATCGGACGCAGCTTCGCCGCCGCGTGCTCAATCGTCGTCGGCATCTCCGCAGGCCGGCGAATCGCCGCGTCGCCAAACGTCCAATACGCTGAAGGCTCAACGCGCTTCACGTCAGCCGCCGCGGGAATATTCAGCCGATGTCCCGGCGGCAATGAAAATACTCCGTCGACCATCGTCATCGGCTCGCATACCGATCCAAATAGTAAATATGAATCCAGCGCACCGGCCGAAATTTGCCGCGGAACGCATCCACTTGCCAGCAGCGCGCGAACTTCAGATGCAAAAATCAGCGCGCCATTCCGCACTGAATAATAAAGCGGCTTTATTCCCAATCGATCGCGCGCTAAAAGAACCTGTGCTTTGCCGCCGCGCATATCCAGCAACGCGAACGCAAACATCCCGCGCAGGTGTTCCACACAAGCGTCGCCCCATTGCTCGTATCCATGAACAATTACTTCCGTATCGGATTTCGTGCGAAAAGTATGACCGAGTGATTCCAGTTGTGCCCGAAGCGCGCGAAAATTATAAATTTCGCCGTTTTGGAAAACAGCGACGTCGCCTGCCTCATTAAAAATTGGTTGGGTTCCACCGGGAAGGTCAATGATACTCAACCGCCGCATTGCCAGCGCCACTCGCGGAGCTGCGCGCGGCGCGATCAGAAATCCATCTTCGTCAGGGCCGCGATGTACCAGCGCTGCGGTCATCCGGCGAACCGCGCGCTCGGACTCCTCCGCGTTTTCCATTCCAACAATGCCGCAAATTCCACACATCTATATTCGTTGATTCCCGATGAGTGTCGCGCTCGCCCGCCACACTTGCTTGTGCAAGTGCATGTGCGCCACACCAAGTTTCTTCTCACCATAATGCCCTAGAAACAGGCGCGTGAGCATCAGGAAAACCAACGCGATGAAAGAGCATGCAAGCGCGGCCAGTGAATCGCGCTCCAGCACCAGCGTCCAGTTCAGAAATTCTTCCCAGTGCGGCCATATCCGATTGAGCATGTTACGAAGAAATGGTCCGACGATTAGAAACCGTGAGACCCGCGCGTGCGCCGTCGACGTGTACTTGTACGCCGGGAGATAGCCGGGAATCTCACGCGTCGCCTGTTGAAAAATTGCCGGATCTTCCAGATCTTCACGCGTCAGCATTCGCCCGGAATCGTCGCGCAGAATCTTACGAAACACCGGATCGACGACAATCCAGCGGTCGTCCAGCCGCACCTCCGCCACAACGTGAGCAGTCAAACCCCGCGAATCAAGCAACAGCAGCCGCCGCGCGCGAAGTCCACTGCTTAGGGATAAATTGAGAAACGCGTTCGTCGCTCCTCCGCAGACTTCTAGCAGCTTTTCGTAATTCAAAGTGTTGTACGGATCGCGCGTCAGCAGATCGTCTGCGTCCTGGGCGCCTTCCCGCGCGGGGCCGTGTGCCATCCAAATTAAAATGGATTCCACTTTTTGGCGCGGAGAAACATCGTGCGGCACGATGGCGTCTGAAAAGCCCTTTAAGTATTGCCGAGTGGAGTATTCCCAAATCGCGGAGGAGATAAAAATAATAACCACGAGTGCGAGCAGAATATTAGTGCTGATCCACACAAAACGATAGACGGGGTGAGTATGCACTTGTAAACTCCCATCCGAACATGAATCGCCAGACGGAAATTCATGCCCCGTGGTCCCCGACTCTCACGAAACATCCTTCCCGTGCTCAGTGCCGGTTCTTGTCGGCCGCAACGCGGAACTTCTAGGTGTGCGGATATTATTTTCGTTCTGCTTCACTTCAACTTATGAAACAAAAAACAGTGCACGTTCTGCGAGGGATTGCCTTCATATCTCAGAAGTTTCATTCCCTGCGCTCCCCCCCATTGCTCGATAGTCTTTCTCGGAAGAAAGGCAACTATCGGAGAAGCAAAGTAATCATAGAACAAATTACGGGCGCCGCGCCAAGTTATTTTATCGCCGGACTTCATCCGATGTGCAAGATAGTAGAGTGGCAATGCTGTTGAATGCGCGATCCATCGCGTCGCCGGATGCTTCACCAGCGCCCGAATAATCGCTCCCGGGTATTTGTAAAGAAATTCGTAGCGTCCGCCGGGCCGGTACACTGCCAGATAAAGTTTTCCGCCCGGTTTTACGATGCGGCAATCTTCCGAAAAAGCGCGCAGCGGATCGCCCGTGTGGTGCAGCACCCCATCGCTAATCACCACATCTGCGGCGGCATCGCAAACTGGTAGCCGGAGATTATCCGCAACGGCGCCGGGCAATTTGTGGCGCGAAACAATCATTGAAATCGAATTTGCGCTGCGATCCAAACCGATGCAATTCACTCCGCGAAATCCCAAATACGAAAGCACGCGTCCCGGTCCGCATCCGATGTCCAGCACGAGCGCGCCGCTCGGCAATGCGTCAATCACTTCCAGCAGAAGTAATGAAATTACTTTGCGCCGGTCTTCGCCCTGATAACTTTCAAACCAGTCGAACGGATGATCGTCGTAAAATGTTTCTTCCTTAACGAGGCTCATGTCCGTCCTTGCGCACGCGCACATAAATTTCTTCCTGCGTTCCAAGCAACCGCGCCCAGCTCAATTGTGCCGCCACATCAGGGCACGCCGCGCGGAATTGTTCATAAAGCGAAGAATCGCCCAAAAGTTTTCGCAGCGCTTCCACCAGCGCGGATTTTTCGAGCGGAATCACCAGTCCCACTTGCCCGGCCACAAATTCCTGAATGCCGCAGTGATCGCTGATAATCACGGGCATGCCGCAAGCGATTGCTTCCGCAACTCCATTGGCGAAATTTTCATAGCGCGACGGCAGCACGAAAATATCGCCGTCAACCAGTGCCGCTTTTTTTTGCTCCGCATACAAAGGGCCGGTAAAAGTAGTTCGATCTTCTACGCGTTTTTCGCGCGCCAGCTCCCGCAATTTCGCCAGGTAGCCGGACTCGCCTTCCGGTCCGGCGATCACCAATCGTCCCGCCTGCGGACAAGCTTCCGCGAATGCTTCAATCAGCATGTCCGCGCCTTTGCGTGGGATAATGCGCCCCAAAAATAAGACAATCGGTTCCCCGGCCGGCAACGCCCACTCCGCGCGGAAAACGCCGGCAGCCGGAAGTGTGGAAAATTCCTGTAAATCCACTCCGTTATATCGTAAGGCAATTCGCGCAGGCGCAAATCCATCGGCAATCATTTCCGATTCTTCTTGCCGCGAAGTTGCAATCAACAGCGCTGCGTAACGCAGCAGCGGCTTGCCGAGAAAAAGATGCCACGTTCTCTTCATCCGGAAACTTCTTTCAATCGGACGCACCATTCCCAGCGGCTCAATCACGTACGGAATTCCGAATTTGTGGCAGTAGTGCGCCACCACCGGCCCGAGCAAATCGTACAGCCCGTAAATATGCACAAGATCAAAATTTCGCAAACGCTTTTTGCAAAATTTCAGCAAGCCGGAATTAAAGGTCATCGCGCGATAAGTGGCGAATGGTTTTAAATAAGTTACTTCCACGCCACCCAGTTGCACTTGCCGCGCCGCGAATGGACGGCCGTACCAGGACGTCAGCACTGTTACCTGATGGCCGCGCTTCGCCAATCCTTCGGCGATCGAACGCACTTTCACCGTCGGGCCGCCGCGTTCGAGAAACGGATGATACGTTTGCGTCACATGAAGAATTCGCATCGGGTCTACGGCTGCTGTGGCCGCACCTCCAGAATGCTCACGGTTTCCGTAGTTTTCTCTCCATCAACTCGCCATCCCACAAAATTTTCCACCTCTGTTGAAGCTGCCCGCTGCAGAATTCCCCGCGTTTCCAATTGCTCCAAAGCCTCAGACACTGCACCAGGATATTCCGGCGGCTTCACAATCCACCGCACGTCATTCTTCCGCAGCCACTCGATCATTGAATCCGGAGTCGCGAAGTCCGCGGGATATAGTTCCCAGTTGGAATCTGGATCGCCAACCACAAAATGAATTCGCAGATAATAAAGGTGGTGAAAAAAAACAAGGACCGCTCCGGACCTTCCGGCCAGCGCGGCGTTTGCGAAAGAAGTTTCCTGATAGTTCGGCGCCTCTCGCTGAAGAAAATGTTCTCGGGATTCCAATCCGACACTCACCGGCAGGAAATCGCCGCCGTATGAGAGTAACCCTCCCACTCCGAAGAGTAGAAAAATCGCTACGGTTGCATTGCACGCCAAACGCGCAAATGGCCAGTCCATTCTGGAAATGGTTTCGACGCCGGCGAATGAAACTGCCAGCGCAACACCGAAAATCGGCAAAAGAAATCTGCCCATCTGCGAAGTCATCATGTTCGAGAAAAACATTGCGGCCCACACCCACGCACAGACTCGAAAAAGCGGACCGGGGCGATATGCGAGCAGCAGCAGCGGGACAAACGCCAGGATAGTCGGGCCAAAATAATGTGCCGCTCCATAATCCGTGCCGTCCAGAACCATACGAAATGGATATTCCATCCAATGCGCAAGTCCTGGATATTGCGCCGAGATGTGCGTATCCAGCATAGTCGCCGCGAGTGTTGACTCATTTATTTTTTGTTGTGGAAATAGAGAAGAAGCGAAAGGAAAAAAAGGATTACCAGTCCATACGGCGTTGCGAATCAGGGGCGCAAGTCCGGCCACAGCCGCCGCCACCGAGCTAGCCGCGGCAAGCCAGAACGAGCGACACTCAATCAAGAAAATCATTCCAAGCGCGATGGGAACAATCCACGCCGGATATTTTGAGCCAGCCGCAGCGCCGGCAAGAAATCCAGCGAGTGCCGCCCACCTTGTCGAACGCAGAGTGATTCCGCGCGCGGCGGCCAGAATTGCCACCGTTGTATAAAACATCATCCACAGGTCCGGCGAGCCCGCTAGCGTCATTTGCCAAAACGCGATCGGTGAAAGCAGAAAAACAAGCGTTACTAATAAACTTCGATCGAGTGACATCCAGTTGCGGGCCAGAACGTATAATGCCGCGGCAGAAAATATTCCCGCAAGAAAAATCAACCCCATCGAAAAATGGTCGGAACCAAAACCGAGGCCCAGGGAGATCAACATGTGCGCTTGTCCAACACCAAAGGAACTTATGATTCCGTAGATCGGTGCGAAACCATTCCGCAACCACATCGCGGGAATTGTGAAGTGATAATGCAGTGCGTCGGACCCGGTGGGCGGCGCCATCGCTATCAGCGCCTCAACGATCAAGACGCCCGCAATCGCTAACACGAGCGACAGACGTAACCATGATTTTCTGGCTTCCGCGAAAAATGCTCGCGCGGTCCGGCAAAGTTCCGGAATTATTTTCCATTCTCTTCCGGCAATAACCGTCATCACGAGAAATAGAATTCCCAGAGTGCCGCGGCGCAGCCATCCTTCAGCCAACAACGCAAAGATAGCGAGTTGTAGAAACGCAAATGAAATTGCTGCGGAAAGTAAAGCTCGTTCAAGCGTGCCCGGAACACTCACACCGATCAATCTGAGCACGCGCGCGCCAAACGCAATCGCGATTAGCCCCAACAGGAGCGTTGCGGCCAGCCATCCAATTGTGTTCAGGATTGCCATATGCGCAGTGCCGCGCGAGTTGCGTGCCGGCGGAATGCCGGCTTATGCCGCGCGATCAGGAAGTGGCGATGCGTGCGCGTCCGGAATCCGCGCCCGCCATTTTCTTTTTCCAGAATTCCATTGTTAAACGCAGGCCCTCATCCAGACTATATTTCGGCGTCCAGCCCAGCACAGTTTTCGCTTTCGTGGAATCGCCATAGAGAATTTGAATATCCAGCGGCCGCTTCGGGATGGTGTTCCACAGAATTTCGCCCTTGAAGCCCGTTAACATCGCCAATTTTTCGGCAACCGCGCCGACCGTAATTCGTTCTCCGGTGCCGAAATTAAAAGTTTGTCCCAGTGCTTTTGGATGATTCAAACAACTCAGGTACGCATCCACGTGATCTTCCACGTAAAGCAGATCGCGCTCGGGAGTGGGATCACCCAGCTTCACGGTATCGCCGCGCAGCATTTGCACCAGAATGCGTTCCACCATGAAATGCGTGTTGTCATGGCGTCCGTACGTATTGAATGGGCGCAGAACCGTGCCCGGAAATTTATAGGCGTCGTACATGTACAAAATATATTTCTCGGCGGCCTGCTTGCTCACTGAATAAGGACTGTTCGGAAATTGAGGAGTGTCCTCTCGGCGCGGTCCGTCACTATTGCCGTATGTTTCCGAAGTAGACGCAAATAGAAATTGTTTGAAGTGCGGAATTTCGCGCAGGCACGATTCCGCAAGATTCACTGTGCCGTTCAAATTCGTATCCAGCACTTCATTAGGGTGATCGTAACTATAGGAAACCGGACTGAGCGCCGCGAGATGGAAAACGACTTCGGGCTGCACTTCGCGCATGGCACAACGCACCGCGAAATTATCGCGCAGATCGCAGAAAACTGTTTTCACTCGATGGTCCGCGCCCAGCACGTATCGTCCCGTCACATAGCGCTGCAGCGAATAAAGGTCGTGGCCGCCGTGTTCGGCCAGTCGCTCGAGCAGGCGGCTTCCGATAAATCCTGTCGCTCCTGTTACCAAGATTCGCATGCGCTCGAACCCTCCGCTCAATTTTTCAACGAATGCGCCTGCAAAATTTTCCGCAAGCGCTCGCGAAACATTTCGTAACTATATTGTTCCCGCACCCACTGCCGGCCGGCTTTGCCCATTTTGCGCGCGCGCTCGGGATTGGCCAGCAATTCTATCAGTGTCTGCGTCAGTTCCGTGGGATTCACCGGATCTACCAGCAATCCGTGTTCGCCGTCGTGAATAAATTCCACAGGCGCGCCGGTGTTTGGGCCCACCACCGGTTTTCCGTGCGCCATCGCTTCCAGAAAAACAATTCCGAAGCCTTCGCCGCGCGGCACACGGGGATCCAGTACGGTTCGCGCGGGCAGCGCGAAAACTTGGCACTCATCATAACAGGACTGCAAGTCCACGCTGGAAACTGCGCCCTTGAAAATTACTGAAGCTGCCAATCCCATCTCCGTGGCGCGTGATTGCAATCGCGCACGATCATCTCCGTCGCCCACGATAATGTATCGCGCTTCTGGAATATTGCGCAGCACCTCAGGCCATGCGTCCAACATCACATCATGTCCTTTATATCTTTCAGACGCGGCAAGCCTTCCAACCGTCAGCACAACTGGCCCTTGCGTGGAGATAGAAACGCTTGGCGCATTGTTCGCCGCGGATTCATCGATTGAAAATGTCGGCGCCAGAAAAACGGATTTACATTTCTCCAAACCGTGCCGGGCGCTCGCCGATTCCAATGTGAATTTGCTGATCGCCACAAGTTGCTGTGCCGCGCGCAGCGCTTCCACTTTTGCCGAAGCAAGTTCGCCCCACACTTCAATTCCGTAAAGCATCACCCAGTACGGCGCGCCGGTCAGCCGCTGGATCAATCGCGCCACGGGAGAAATTCCAACGTGTGCGCATAGAACTAATTGCGGCCGCCAGAAGATTCCCGCCGTAATCGCCCTTAACAGAAATCGAATTTTTGTGACCCGCCCGAGAGCCGCGTTTCCATCCGTCCGCGTTCCGGCTTCTGCAGGCACAGCAACCATGCGAACATTTTTCTCGCCGTTAATTTCGCGCAGCGCGCGCACCAGCGTAGTGGTGTAATTTTGAATTCCGCCGGTGCCACCCATCGGGGGCGCTAGGACAAGAATTTTCATTTCGCGCCGGCGCTTTCGAGCGTCGGTCTCCCCGAACGGAAATATTCCTTCAAACGCAGAATCGGCCGCTCAAAACAAAACCAAGAAATTGACGCGAACAAAAATACCGCTGCAAGTGCGGCGAAAAGTATCAGCGCCTGTCTCAGTCCAGAATAATACGGGCTGCCCCATATCCGTCGCGCCGTCGCGCCAATGGCCATAAAAATCGGCACGTGAATCAAATAAACGCCGTAACTTATTCTGCCAATGTAAACCAGCCAGCGCTGCGTCAAAGCGCGGCCCACAAAAGTGTTTGCCGGATTGGCCGTCAATGACAGCGCCAAAATTCCCGCGAATGCAGAGGCGAGAAATGGATAACTATAAATCGGGCTGTCACCGCCCCAATCCACAAGCGCCAGCGCAACGCCCGCCACGCCAATCGTCAGCGCCATCATTCCCCCGCGCGCCCATTTTGCCGGAGTGCATTTTTCGGAGCGCAGCCAGAGGGCCGCGAGTCCTCCGGCGGCCAGCGGCTCCAGCCGGCACAACGTAAAATTGTGAATGAAATCCAGTGGAGCATCGCGATAGGAGCTGATGACGCGAAAGCAAAATGAAAACGCGATCATGCCCAGAAGAATATTCCGAAGACTTTTGCGGCCGCACAAAAATACCACTGGCGCCCAGAACATGTAGTACTGCTCCTCAACGGCCAGAGACCATGTCGGGGTAAGCGGAACGGAACGACCGAAATGAAAAAATAGATTCTGCGTGTAGCTGACGTAATAGGGCCACGTATTCCTGTCAGTGGAGAAAGAGTGCTGCGGGAAAACCAGTGGGAAAAAAATAAAAAACAAAAAAAGCATGCCGTAGTACAGCGGCCAGATACGTAAAGCTCTGCGCGCATAAAAGTTTTTGAAGTATCCGGGCAGAGCTTTTGTGTCCAGCAGAATTCCTGTGATCAAAAACCCAGAGAGAACGAAAAATAAATCCACGCCGGTGCGCCCATATTGAAAAATATTCGCGAAGCGGATCGAATCTAGGTAGGTCAGGTGCGCGAAAAGCACGGCAAGGATGGCGATGCCGCGCAGCCCGTCAAACTGCGGGATGTATTTTGGAATTTGAATTCCGCCGCGCATTTGTTCGCTCATCGATTCGGCCGAGCGCTCATTTTTTCATCTAACAACGCGTCGATTATCTGTCTCAACATCCCGCTATTTTTGGTCCATGTGTATTGCGCCGCAGTCCGCGCCGCTGCCAATCCCATCCGATTCCGCCAGTCAGCGTCGCTCGCCAAACGCGCCAGCCAGTCAGCCAGCGTTTTCGCGTCAGCTGGATTCTCCAGAACCAACCCATCTGCGCCGTGATGAATAATTTCACTCACGCCGGTGTCGCGCGTGGTGATCACCGCCAGCCCGCAAGCCATCGCCTCCGCCGGCGGAAGCGAAAAGGTATCTTCTAGCGACGGCCCCGCATATGCGTCCGCTGCACTGTAATAAAATTCTACGTCCGCGCGCGGCGGGAGAAAATGAACGCGCCCTGCTAGTCCCAGCTGCTCGACAATTTCCTGATACGCAGCAATAGAATCTGTCCCGACTACAAGCATGTGAACTCGCGGATCCCGCAACATCGCCACTGCTTGCAGCAGACATGGCAATCCCCGATTTCTCCAATCGTTGCCAATAAACAGAACCACGAACGCGTCGTTAGCCAGCCGCAGATCGCTGCGTGCGGCACCGCGCAGTTCCATCCTGCGCCGCGGATTAAACTTCGCGGTGTCCACGCCGTGGTAAATCACGCTCAAATGTTTTTTCTCTCCAAACCGTGCGCGAATATCCTGTGCGCCTTTTTCTGAAACCGCCGCCAAATAAATATCATCGCGGCCGTACAATTTCTTTTCCAGGAATTCAATCAGGCGATAGTAAATTCGCCGGTGCAAAATCAGCGGCCACGCCGTTATGCGATTCGCATGCGCCGGCGATTCCGTCTTCCTCGCTCCCTCTGCGCGAAGCGAGCCCGCCATTTGCTCGCGTACTTTACTGAACAAAACGTGCACACTCACCGCGTCCGCGTCCAGGCAATTCACTCCCGGAGAATAAACAACGTCCGGAGCGATACCGCGAAATTTCGCGTCGCGCCAACGCTGAAAACGATTCGCGCAAAGCCACCAGATGTAAGCGAATAAATGCGGGCCGCCCACCGCCGGAACGCGGTGCCAGGTAATTCCGGTCAGATCAATATCTTCTACGCGGGAACTGTAAAGGTGAATTTCGTAAACGCCGGCCAGATGTTCAATTTGTTCGGCCACGCAGCGCTCGGTGCCGTGGCGCTTGTCCACGAACGGCGAAAGTACAACTAGCCGCGGCCTACGGACCGGCGTCGGCATGTGAAAGTGCGGCTCCCTGCAATTCCAGAGCCTCTTCTTCCTGACTTTGGAGTTGTTGTCGCTCCTGCAATTCCGCTGCGGTCTTCCGCGCCTGCTCTTCTGTTAGAAGGCCCGGCAAGCGGAAAAGTATTCCGATGATCAGCCACAGATAAGCGCAGGTCAAATAATTTTGATACGTATTCAGCCCGTAAAACATGAAAGGAACCAGCAGCATGAACGCATACCAGAAAATTGCGAAGCCGATCGGGAATAAAGCGGTTTGTTTCAATTTCCGGACAACTTTCCACGCTGAAAAAAGCAGGCTGAACGTCCACAACGTCCACAATATTGGCCCCAGCGCTCCGAACTCAAGAATCAGCGTGCCATAACCGCTTTCCGATCCGAGGCCAAGCGTCCGAACACCAGTTAATTTCGTCACGTATTGCGCGCCAAGCGACGCTATTCCCGTCCCGTTACCTGTCATCAAATTCGGTTGTTGCGCGAGTCCTTCCAAATTTAGTATTGGATATTCCCATGCACGAAAACCTAACTCGTAACTTGAGCTGGACGGCAACAGCGTCTCGGTATAGAACGCCCACCGCGCTTTCACTTCTTCGGGGAAAAATAATACTGCTATCAAGATCGCCACTCCGGCGAACGTTGCCATCCAGCGTATTGCCTTTCCCATCCGGAACGCCTGTCGTTGCCGCCACGGTGCTCCCCAAAAAAGCGCCACGCCCAGCACGATGGCGTCAATTACCATGTAAACGTTCGTTCCACGTGAGCTGCTCATGATCGTCGCAAGCGTCACAATCCCGACCGCCACATAAACCACCACTCGTCCGCGTTTCGTGCGTAGCAGGAGATAGCCCGCAGTACCAAAAGCGAGAATAAACAGCAACATCAGAAACATTCCGAACCGGCCGTCGCTTACGAATACGGAAGTCGAACGGCTGGCCAGCAGATGCGACTGCGGCGCCTCGCGAACCAGGTGCGATAGATCGTACAGTTCCGGCGCCATTCCTTCCGGAGTTAAGAAGCTTCCACCGCCAAATGATTGCAGCACGCCAAACCCGGCCACAACGATTGCGATCCACATGTTCAGCATCAGCACTTTGTGGAGATCTTCTTCGGTCCGCAAAAGCGCGTAACCCGCGTACATCAGCGGCACATAGTAAAAATAGGTCTTCATTCCCAGAAGACCAAAAAAGAAAGTGGGGGAATGCGGATTAAAAACCTGCACGAGTGCCATCCAGAAAAAAACGGCCAGCCAGAACATAAAAGGAGGCTTAAAAACAAGAATCTGATTCCTGCGCCGTGCCAGAAGCATCGACATATATGTGATTCCGATGATCACGTCTTTTGCGAAGAAAATCATCAGGCTATTCCCAAAATACTTGCGAATCATGTCTTCCAGCACCAGCCAGCACAGGAAGATAAACAGCCCGCTTCGCCAATCCTTCAGGATTGTCATCGTCGTGAACACACCTAGAACGCCCACTACGGATAAAACCATGTAGGTCGTGTTATCCGTAATCACCCATTGCGCGACGGTGTATGTGAAATAGAAGAGACCAACCATCATGAAGACGGTTCGGACGAGCCGACTATCGAGCGCACCAGATGCGAAGTTAGCCATGATTTGCTACCCGATCTAAATGTCCCCCGGTAAAATAAATCGTGAAATAACCGGTAAAATAATTCGGCCCGGGGCATTTTGCCAGGAGTTTGAAAATGACAGAGGAGCCGGCCGCTGGCCCTCTTCCCGTCGGTTATTTTCGCACAAGCAGGGTACTAATGAGTGGATATTCGCAAGCGCCCGATAAAGTTGTGCCGTCACCTCAGTGAGTGGCAATTTGTTGCGTTTGGTCTGCCTCCGGCATAGCATACGATTGTTTGAAGTTGGAATTTCAGGTGCCGCTCGCGGTTCCAGGCAGAGAGTAATCATCATCCAATGAATTCTGGCACACCAAAAGGGCTGAACATCTCACGTTGGAAACTTGCCGCTGAGTTGTTGTTTGTCGCCTGGGTGATAGTTATAAATTTTCTGTACTACAGCCAATTTAAAGACCTCGTGATGAGACATCTGGGGTCGTTATTCCGCCGATGACACTGCTCTCTGCGCTTGGGAGCATCATGATTATCTTTGCATTTGGCTGCTTGGCCGCTGCATTTGGCTCGCGAATGCTTGGATGGTTGGGTATTTCGCTTAATGATGGACTGGAACGCACTCTTTTTGGTGCCGGCCTTTTTCTCGCACTTTTCCAAATCCTCTCATTTCTCTTATCACTATTTGGATTTCTGAATGCCCCCACCGTGATTGTGATCTTGGCGTTGGCTGCGCTTTTTTCCGGGAAAGAATGGAAGCAAATTGGAGCGCTCGCGGCAAAAGTCTTCGCGCGACTGCGCGGTGCGGCACGCGATCCGCTCACAGCGCTTCTGATGATTTCGACTTCAGTTGTTCTCGTGGTGGACGCTCTCATGTCCGCGGCGCCGATGGTGAGCACTGACGCGATGCTGTATCACTTCGCAGTGCCCATGCTGGAAGCTGGGAAAAAGTGGGAACCGATCTATGGGATTCCATTTAGCTTCTATACAGGACAAGCGCATTCTTTGATTCAATTGGGTCTAACGTTGCACAGCGAGCATATTGCCATGGGTTCGATTTTCCTGGCCGGTGCGTTGGCAATGGCCAGCCTGTTTGTACTGGTGCGCAGACTCGCTTCGGAACGGTGGGCGTGGACAGCGGCGCTGACTTTCCTCTTAAGCCCGATGGTTTACTGGCAAATGAGCACTTCCGGATGTCCCGATATCTGGATCGCATTTTTTGTGACGCTCATAGTGCTGGCCGCCGCGCGGGGAATTGAAACGCAGATAAGCTCGTGGTGGTTCCTCGCCGGCATTTTTGCCGGAGCGGCCGCGGGTGTGAAGTACACATCGTGGGTAGTGCCGGCCGCGCTGGTCGTCTGCTGTCTGGTGAGCACACGCTCGATTCGGTTGAGCTCTCTGTGCGGAGCCTTTTCTTTATTCGCAGGCGCGTGGCCGCTGGTTCGGAACGTCTGGTGGAGCGGCGACCCGTTCTTTCCTTTCCTATCGCGCTATCTGAATCCAAAGAATGCGAACTGGTACGCGCTTAGCGAAATACGCGGAAATCTCACGCCTCCCGGCTCGAGCCATTCGCTGATTGGGTTAATCAAGTATCCTTTTCTGATTACGCTTAGGCAGGACGCGTATGGCGGATTCGGGCATTGGTTTGGCCCGCTTGTAATCGTACTAGCGCCGCTGCTCCTGTTCGCCAGGTGGAAGAGGCCTTTGTGGCCGGTTGCCGGCGCAATGTGGGCGGCAGTTTTACTGACCAACGAGTTCACTGCCCAGCAGCCGCGCTATCTTCTTTCCGTATTTCCGATTGCACTCGCGCTTGTATTCGCGGCTGCGGCGCGGACGATGGAATGGAAATCGCGATTGATTCCAGTGATGGTGACCGGCTCAATTATAATTTTCCTGATCTTCGGCGCGGCCAGCGAGGCCCTTTATTCAAAGGATTTTCTGCCGATCGTTTTCGGCCGCGAAACACGCGAAGCCTTCCTCACCAGGATGGCAGCAGATTATCCGGCTGCAAGCTTTGTAAACAGTTCTCTGGGTGGCGGCGAAGGCAGGGCGATGATATTTTTTCATCTGGTGTATTACCTCCGCGTGCCTTTTGAGATTGGGATCCCTGAAGAATCTTGGTTGATGAATCCGGAGAAAATTACCGACGCTGATTCACTTCTACGGTTCCTCACGCAGCACCAGGTGCGCTGGGTGGTCAAATCTCCGAGTTATCCTGCTTTGCTTGCTCACTCCTTTCAGACGCTCGAGGAGGAAGGTAAACTGAGGCCTACTTTTTCCGGCAGCGCTTCTACATTTTCAAACTTCCGAATGTACGGAGAACGCGTTCAATTTAAAATGGTGATATTGGAGGTGAAGTGATCGTGCGTTTGAAGAATATTTAAGCTGTGGGTTTTCTGCGAAGGAATAACTCCTCAAAATATTTCCTGGAAAGCCACGCGATGGCCGTGGCCAAAAATCCGAAATACGCGAGCCGTACAAGAATGTCTGCGAACGGGCCATGCCCAAAGCCCGGCAGGTATCGGCGGATGTTCCAGCGGTCGCTCCAATCGAAAACGAGCGTGTGTATCAGGTAAAGGCCATAGCTGATGTATCCATAAAAAGCGAGTACGCCGGATCGCACGAGAAATCGCCAGCGCGTGGTGCCCAGTAACAGGCATCCGCCCAGTATTGCGAAAGACAGAAATTGCCAAGGCACAGTTTGAAGGACTGCACCGAGGGGGCGCCTTGCAGAGACGATACCAAACGGGATACCTATGCCCCACAACAGCGTAGCCAATGCGACGGACGCCCAGCACGCGCGAGAAAGGCTTTGGCGGTCGGAGTTGGTCCACCGGATGAATAAGGCAAGAAACGCGCCGACCGCCAATCCATCCATCGTGTTCCAAGTGTAGAACAACCACTCCTCGTCGCCAGGTTTCGCCCAGCGTAAGCCAATCAGCCGGATCAAGGGCGAGATCAAGATGATCGCGACCGCAAGGATTCCCAGGTTTCTTTGGGAAAGCTTTTTCACCATGAAAGGCCAAATCAAGTAGAAGTGCTCCTCGACAGCAAGTGACCATAGAACGCCATAGGCCAGCGGTACGCCGAAAAGTTGAACCATATTTGAAAGGTAAATCAAGCTGAGCAGCAGAAATTTCTGCGGATAGCCGAGAGCCGCAAGGATCAGCAGAAGCAAAAGATAAATCGGAAAAATGCGCAGCGCGCGCCGGGCATAGAATCTTTTGTAATATTTTTTTTCGCTGCAGGATTTCAGCAATATCCCGGTGATCAGAAAGCCGGAGAGGACAAAGAAAAGATTTACACCCATGCGCCCGGGCCATGCGGCAAGTACGAGCAAGTGCTGCCAATGCGACAGCGTCGTTCCCATGCCAACGCTATAGAACTCGTGATAGAAGACGACGCCGAGTATCGCGATGCCACGAATCGAATCGAGTTCCGGCATAACCGGCCGAAGAATGGGTTCGGTTTGAGAGAGTATGGAATTCAATCGAAGTGCCCAGCACGGTATTGTCGCACATACAGAATTCGTCGCGCACGGGTAACGCAGAAATCCGGTGTAAACTTCACAACCGATGAGGAATAAACGGCTGGATATTTTGCGATGCATGGCGGTTCTCGCCGTTATGTTTCGCCACACTGAAATTTCCGCCTTCCTGCGACGTGTGGGATGGATTGGTGTGGATCTGTTTTTTGTGTTGAGTGGCTTCCTGATTTCTGGCCTGCTGTTCAGTGAATATAAGAAACGCCGGACGATTAGCCTAAAACGGTTTTACATCCGTCGTGGCTTGAAAATCTATCCGGCCTTTTACGCATTTCTTTTTCTCACCGGAGCAATGAGTTATGTCGTCTTCCATACGCATTCGACACTCACGTACTATCTTCACGATATATTTTTCATCATGAATTATGAGCGCGGAGTCTGGGGACACACCTGGTCGCTAGCGGTTGAAGAGCACTTCTACATCTTTCTCCCCATTTTTTTAATGCTGGCGATTCGATACTCGTCTAACCGGCGGGATCCATTCCGAATTCTGCCTTGGGCGACGTTCGCTGTTGGACTTCTGTGCATGATTTTCCGCGCGATTTCTGTGGATTTCGGAACGCCAAATTTCGATATGGCTTATATCGCATCTCATAACAGAATGGACGCGTTGTTCTTTGGAGTGCTCCTCGGGTATTTTTATCATTTCCGTCCATCAATGCTTGAAGGATTGATGCGCCCGAGAATAAATTGCGTTGCGATTGGAGCGCTTTCAACATTTCTCTTGTCGTTCGCATATTTTTTCCCTCTCGAACAGCCGAGCTATTTGTTTTCGACGATTGGGTACACTTTTATTTATCTTGGATTCGGTGGCGTACTGTTGCTCGGTCTTTATGTCCACGGAATACTGCCACGAGGGATTGCCCGGATTGCGGAACGAGCTGGCAGCGCGTTCGCCTTCGTGGGAGTCTATTCTTACTCCATTTATCTGTGGCACGTGCCCGCGGGCGCTTGGTTTCCTGGACTAATGCGTCGCGCCGTTCATTTTCCAACGAGCAAGTTCGGAAATTTTGCGGCTTACTTCGTCTCCAGTCTCGTGATCGGAGTCGTGATGTCGCGATTAATCGAGTATCCTATACTCCACCTCAGAGATCGCCTGTTCCCGGAGCCCCAAGTCGTCGCCGTCAGCCCCGAAGTTCCTGAGGGATAGCCTGTAATCGCGAGGTGAATTTGGCGACACTAGATCTTACTTGGGAGCATTGCCCGGCAGCCGACCTCTCGATAGGCTTGGCCTCTATGGCGTTTTTTCTGGGGCCGGTGAGGCCAAGAAAAGCGAAAGGCCGCTACAATATCTCTAGAAAGTCGGATTCATCTTTGGATCAGCCTCCTTGGCGGGACTCGCGATGTGCGTCGTGCGCTTGCTGCAACGCCTATGACGCTAACTAGACCACACGCTTGACCACCACGAGCGAGTCCACTTCGTCGACGATTTGCCAACCTTCCATTTTTCCGGTACGGAAGAAATCGTTGACCATGCGTACCGGCCCGTAATCAGGAGTCGTCCAGCCATTCTCAAACACGCGCGCATCGTGGAACAGCACGAGGCCGTCGGGTACAACGAAGCGGCTCCAGTCGGCCCAGTCCTGGCGCACTGCGGATTCGGCGTGATCGCCATCAATGAAAAGCAAATCGATT